>CAJPPL010000006.1:0-102222 GCA_905372585.1 Streptococcus oralis | reverse complement strand
AAACCCGCTGAGAAACCAAAAACACCAGCACAAAAACCCGCTGAGAAACCGAAAACACCAGCACCGAAACCAGCTGAGAAACCGAAAACACCAGCACAAAAACCTGCTGAGAAACCAAAAACACCAGCACAAAAACCGGCTGAAAAAGCTAAAGAAACAACTCCTAAACAGGATAAATCACAATCTAAAGTTCAGTCTGGCTGGGTAGGAAATTACTACCTCAAATCAGATGGAAAGAGAGCTAAAAATGAATGGGTAGATGGTGGTCGTTATTATGTTGATTCTGATGGAAAAAAGGTTAAAAGTGACTGGATTTATGATAAAAACTATGGTTCATATTATTATCTAACAGCAGAAGGAAGCTCTGCTCGCAATAAATGGGTAGGAAATTATTACCTCAAATCAGATGGAAAGATGGCCAAGAATGAATGGGTAGATGGTGGCCGTTATTATGTTGAATCAGATGGTAAAATGGCTAGGGATAAATGGGTAGATGGTAGCCGTCACTATGTAGACTACGATGGTGTGCGGCAACCAAAACTAGATGGGAAGCAGTACAATGCTGCTTTAAATAAAGCGAAAAGCTATAATTCGGTTTTACATATGTCAAAAAAAGATCTCTATAACCAATTAACGTGGAATGGTTTTTCAAGTTCAGTAGCGCAGTATGCCATCGATCACTTGAATGCAGATTACAAAGCAAATGCCTTAATTACAGCAAGAGAATACCGAAAGAATAACCATTTATCAAAGACAGAGATTTATGAGTGGCTAACTTCTTCTTATGTTGGAAAATTTACAAAAGAAGAAGCAAACTATGCAATTCAAAAACTTAATCTACCATCAGAAGGCAGCCAAGCTCGCAATAAATGGGTAGGAAATTATTATTTCAAATCAGATGGAAAGATGGCCAAGAATGAATGGGTAGATGGTGGCCGTTACTATGTTGATTCTGAAGGCAAAATGGTAAGGGGCAAATGGGTAGATGGTGGCCGTTATTATGTTGAATCAGATGGTAAAATGGCTAGGGATAAATGGGTAGATGGTAGCCGTCACTATGTAGACTACGATGGTGTGCGGCAACCAAAACTAGATGGGAAGCAGTACAATGCTGCTTTAAATAAAGCGAAAAGCTATAATTCGGTTTTACATATGTCAAAAAAAGATCTCTATAACCAATTAACGTGGAATGGTTTTTCAAGTTCAGTAGCGCAGTATGCCATCGATCACTTGAATGCAGATTACAAAGCAAATGCCTTAATTACAGCAAGAGAATACCGAAAGAATAACCATTTATCAAAGACAGAGATTTATGAGTGGCTAACTTCTTCTTATGTTGGAAAATTTACAAAAGAAGAAGCAAACTATGCAATTCAACATTTAGGTGACTAATTTTTACAAATAGTGAAGCAAATGAGATGTTTTAATTTTGGCTTGTAGCCTGCAAACCTTTGCACAAAAGAGACGATTTTGTTATACTATATCTGTAAGCATTTTCAATTAAAAAGGAGAAGACGATGAGTCAAAAGATTATTGGGATTGACCTTGGTGGAACATCTATCAAGTTTGCAATTTTAACTCAAGAGGGAGAAATCCAAGAAAAATGGTCTATCAAGACTAATATTTTGGATGAAGGAAGCCATATCGTAGATGATATGATTGAGTCTATTCAACATCGTTTGGACTTGCTTGGATTGTCAGCCACAGACTTCCGAGGGATTGGGATGGGATCACCTGGTGTGGTTGACCGTGAAAAAGGAACTGTTATCGGTGCCTACAACCTCAACTGGAAAACCCTTCAACCAATTAAAGAAAAGATTGAAAAAGCCTTGGGTATTCCATTCTTCATCGATAATGATGCCAACGTAGCTGCTCTTGGTGAGCGCTGGATGGGTGCTGGTGAAAACCAACCAGACGTTGTCTTTATGACACTTGGTACAGGTGTTGGTGGCGGTATCGTGGCAGAAGGCAAATTGCTTCACGGTGTCGCTGGTGCTGCTGGTGAGCTTGGTCATATCACTGTTGACTTTGACCAACCAATCGCTTGTACTTGTGGTAAGAAAGGCTGTCTTGAGACAGTTGCTTCTGCAACAGGGATTGTCAACTTGACACGTCGTTATGCTGATGAATACGAAGGCGATGCAGCCTTGAAACGCTTGATTGATGACGGTGAAGAAGTAACTGCTAAAACTGTCTTTGACCTTGCAAAAGAAGGGGACGACCTTGCCTTGATCGTTTACCGTAACTTCTCACGTTACTTGGGAATCGCATGTGCTAACATCGGTTCCATCCTCAACCCATCAACAATCGTTATTGGTGGTGGGGTGTCAGCTGCGGGAGAATTCCTTCTCCAAGGCGTGCAAAAGGTTTATGATGAAAATACCTTCCCACAAGTACGCACATCAACTAAACTAGCTCTTGCAACTCTAGGAAATGACGCTGGAGTTATAGGAGCAGCATCACTTGTATTGCAATAAGATCATAAAAGGAGAAAAACACTACTTTAAAGCCAGTGATTTTCCTCCTTTCTTTTTTTATGCTATACTAGTTAGGACAATAAATGAGGTGAGAGTAAATGACAAAAGCAGATACGATTTTTAAAGAAAATATTGAACGAATCCTCAAAGACGGTGTCTTTTCTGAGCAGGCTCGTCCCAAGTACAAGGATGGGACAGTTGCTAATTCCAAGTACGTAACGGGTGCCTTTGCGGAGTATGATTTGTCTAAGGGGGAATTCCCCATCACAACCTTGCGTCCCATTGCGATCAAATCCGCCATCAAGGAAGTACTCTGGATTTACCAAGATCAGTCTAATAGCCTAGATGTTCTCAATGATAAGTACAATGTTCACTACTGGAATGACTGGGAAGTAGGAGATACGGGAACCATTGGTGAGCGCTATGGGGCAGTCGTTAAGAAACACGATATTATCAATAAGATACTTAAACAGTTGGAAGCCAATCCTTGGAACCGCCGCAATATCATCTCACTCTGGGACTACCAAGCATTTGAGGAGACAGACGGCCTCCTTCCATGCGCCTTTCAGACCATGTTTGATGTCCGTCGGGTTGATGGGGACATCTATCTGGATGCGACCTTGACCCAGCGTTCGAATGATATGTTGGTGGCCCACCATATCAATGCCATGCAGTACGTAGCTCTTCAAATGATGATTGCCAAGCATTTCGGCTGGAAGGTTGGGAAGTTTTTCTATTTTATCAACAACCTTCATATCTATGATAATCAGTTTGAACAAGCTCAGGAATTGCTCCGCCGTGAGCCGTCAAACTGCCAACCTCGCTTGGTTTTAAATGTTCCAGATGGGACCAATTTCTTTGATATCAAAGCGGAGGACTTTGAGTTGGTTGACTATGATCCAGTCAAGCCACAACTGAAGTTTGATTTGGCTATTTAAGAAAATAAAAAGAAGTTGAGATTTCTCAACTTCTTTTGTTGCTTAATGTGATACGCGGCGGCGAGCTGCTTTTTTGCGGTTTTCTTCGATGAAAGCTGCTTTTTGCTCTTCTGGCTCAATCACTTTCTTTTTAATTGCGTATACTGCACCTGCAACGGCAGCGACAGTTCCTGCGACACCTGTTACAAGACCTTTAGCGAATCCTTTAGCCATGAGTCTTCCTCCTTTATCTTCCCGATCAGCCAGGCTCCCCAAGTGGTAGCATTTTTCTGACTGACCTTTTTGTGATATAATAATAGTAACGAAAAAATGGAAATTTTTCAAGGAAAAAAGATGAAAACAAAAATAATTGTGATTGTTGGACCGACTGCTGTTGGGAAGACAGCCCTTGCTATCGAAGTGGCCAAGCTCTTTGATGGAGAGGTGGTCAGTGGTGACAGTCAGCAAGTATACAGAGGGTTGGATATTGGGACGGCCAAGGTTAGCCCAGAGGAGCAAGTAGCTGTTCCTCATCATTTGATTGATGTCAGAGAGGTGACCGAGTCTTACTCGGCTTTTGATTTTGTTTCAGAAGCTAAGAAGGCTATTGAGGATATTCAAAACCGTGGCAAGCTAGCCATTATCGCTGGTGGAACTGGACTTTATATCCAGAGCTTGCTGGAAGGCTATCATCTAGGTGGGGAAACACCTCATGAGGAGATATTAGCCTATCGAGCTAGTTTAGAGCCTTTATCAGATGAAGAATTAGCCAATCTTGTGGAGCAAGCAGGTCTTGAAATTCCCCAGTTTAACCGTCGTCGTGCTATGCGTGCCTTGGAGATTGCCCATTTTGGTCAGGATTTGGAAAATCAGGAAAGTCCTTATGAAGCTTTGATTATCTGCTTGGATGATGAACGCAGTCAGCTTTATGAACGTATCAACCGTCGAGTAGATCTGATGTTTGAGGCTGGACTTTTGGATGAGGCTAAGTGGCTCTTTGACCATTATCCAGATGTGCAGGCAGCCAAAGGCATTGGCTACAAGGAACTCTTTCCTTATTTCCGTGGGGAGCAAACTCTTGAGGAAGCAAGCGAGAGTCTCAAACAGGCGACCCGCCGTTTTGCTAAGCGTCAGTTGACCTGGTTCCGTAATCGCATGCAGGTCACCTTTTATCAGATAGGAGAGCCTGACGTGCAGGACCGCATTTTAAGCCAGATAGAGGAGTTTTTAGATGATTGAAACGGAGAAAAAAGAGGAACGTGTCCTGCTCATCGGTGTGGAATTGCAGGGCATGGACAATTTTGATCTCTCTATGGAAGAATTGGCCAGTCTGGCTAAGACAGCTGGGGCAGTCGTAGTCGATAGCTACAGGCAAAAACGGGAAAAGTATGACTCCAAGACCTTTGTCGGTTCTGGTAAGTTGGAAGAGATTGCGCTCATGGTGGATGCAGAAGAGATTACCACTGTCATTGTCAATAATCGCTTGACTCCACGGCAAAATGTCAATCTAGAAGAAGTTCTGGGTGTCAAGGTCATTGACCGTATGCAGTTGATTCTAGATATCTTTGCCATGCGGGCTCGAAGCCATGAAGGAAAACTCCAAGTTCATTTGGCTCAGCTCAAATATCTCTTACCTCGTTTGGTGGGACAAGGGATTATGCTCAGCCGTCAGGCAGGTGGAATTGGTTCCCGTGGACCTGGTGAAAGCCAGCTGGAACTGAACCGACGTAGTGTTCGTAATCAAATCACAGAAATCGAGCGCCAGCTCAAGGTGGTTGAGAAAAATCGAGCGACAGTCAGAGAAAAACGCTTGGAGTCAAGTACCTTTAAAATCGGTTTGATTGGTTACACTAATGCTGGGAAATCAACCATCATGAACACCTTGACCAGTAAGACCCAGTATGAAGCAGACGAGCTGTTTGCGACTCTGGATGCGACGACAAAGAGTATCCATTTGGGAGGTAATCTTCAGGTTACCTTGACTGATACGGTTGGCTTTATCCAAGATTTGCCGACTGAATTGGTTTCCAGTTTCAAGTCAACCTTAGAGGAAAGCAAGCATGTAGACCTTCTAGTTCATGTCATCGATGCCAGCAATCCTTATCATGAGGAACATGAAAAAACGGTTCTGTCTATCATGAAAGACTTGGATATGGACGATATTCCTCGCCTGACTCTTTATAATAAAGCGGATTTGGTGGAGGATTTCACGCCTACTCAAACGCCTTATGCCCTCATTTCTGCCAAGTCTGAGGATAGTCGTGAGAACTTGCAAGCATTGTTTTTGGAGAAGATCAAGGAGATTTTTGAAGTCTTTACCCTGCGCGTGCCTTTTTCAAAGTCTTACAAGATTCATGATTTGGAAAGTGTAGCGATTCTGGAAGATCGTGACTATCAAGATGATGGAGAAGTGATTACAGGCTACATTTCGAAGAAAAACAAATGGAGGTTAGAGGAATTTTATGACTGATATTAAAACGTTGGCTCTAAAGTATGGAGGTTATACAAGTCTGGATAAGGTCTATCTGGATCAGCTTCTAGCTGGCAAAACAGAGCAGGAGCAGTTAGCTCTCATCACACCTCCTCCGAGTGTCGTCAATGCCTACTTTGCAGAACTCTACCAGAAAAAGAGTCCTCAGGCTGCGACGGATTATTTTTCAGAACTCAGTCAGGAACTGAACCTCTACAATGCTGAGCCAAGTTTCACCTTTGAAAACAAGCCCTTTATTCGTCTTAATTTATCTGGCAAATCCTTTGGCTTTTGCTATGAGAGTGAGGGACTTGGGCGGATTTTCTCAGAAGCTGAGGAAGTAATCACAGCTGACTTGCTCTTTGAAATTGCGCAAATTTTCCCCCATCAACTCGTCTTTGAAGAGTCTGGTAATATTTACATGAAGGCTGTCGGAGATGAAGAAGTTGTTAGTGTGGAGAATCTCACAGCTTTGACGGACTTGGAAAGTTTAGCAGATGGCCGCAAACGTCTCAAAGGTTATAGTCAAGACGATTTGCTTCAAGAGTCTAAAGCTTTTACTGGCAAGCGCTATTTCCGATCGGAAAATCGCACAGCCATGTTATATATTGATTAATTAGAAAGTATCGAATGGATATTCAATTTTTAGGAACAGGGGCTGGTCAGCCCTCTAAAGCTCGCAACGTTTCAAGTCTCGCCCTGAAACTCTTGGACGAGATTAACGAAGTTTGGCTCTTTGACTGTGGAGAAGGAACGCAAAATCGTATTCTGGAAACCACGATTCGACCACGTAAGATCAGCAAAATCTTTATCACCCACTTGCACGGAGATCACATCTTTGGCTTGCCAGGATTTCTCTCTAGCCGTGCTTTTCAGGCTAATGAGGAGCAGACAGATTTGGACATCTACGGACCTCAAGGGATCAAGTCCTTTGTCTTAACCAGTCTTCGTGTGTCAGGTTCTCGTCTGCCTTACCGCATTCATTTTCATGAGTTTGACCAAGATTCTCTAGGGAAAATCCTTGAGACCGATAAATTCACAGTGTATGCAGAGGAGCTGGACCACACTATTTTCTGCGTTGGTTATCGTGTCATGCAAAAGGACTTAGAAGGTACCTTGGATGCTGAAAAACTCAAAGCTGCGGGTGTGCCATTTGGACCGCTCTTTGGAAAAATCAAAAACGGTCAGGACGTTGTTCTAGAAGACGGAACTGAAATCAAGGCAGCAGACTATATCTCAGCTCCCCGTCCGGGTAAGATTATCACCATTCTGGGTGATACCCGAAAAACCAATGCGAGTGTGCGTCTAGCTGTCAATGCCGATGTCTTGGTTCACGAGTCGACTTATGGCAAAGGAGATGAAAAAATTGCCCGCAATCACGGTCACTCAACCAATATGCAGGCAGCACAAGTAGCAGCAGAAGCAGGTGCCAAACGCCTCTTGCTCAACCATATCAGTGCTCGTTTCCTCTCAAAAGATATCAGCCAGCTCAAGAAAGATGCAGCAACTGTTTTTGAGAATGTCCATGTGGTTAAAGATCTGGAAGAGGTGGAAATCTAAAAGATTGAAAAGGATAAGTATGCGAACAATTCTCATTACAGGTGCTAGCGGTGGCTTAGCCCAAGAAATGGTCAAACTTTTGCCAGATGACCAACTCATCTTACTAGGTAGAAACAAGGAAAAACTAGCCCAACTATATGGAAATCATTCTAATGTGGAATGGATTGAAATCGATATTACTGATGACTCAGCCCTAGAAGCTCTGGTAGCTGACCTCTATCTCCGTTATGGCAAGATTGATGTTTTGATTAACAACGCTGGATATGGAATTTTTGAAGATTTCGACCAGATTTCTGATCAAGACATTCACCAGATGTTTGAGGTCAATACCTTTGCCCTGATGAATCTGTCTCGTCGTCTTGCAGCTCGTATGAAAGAAAGCCGAAAAGGCCATATCATCAATATCGTCAGCATGGCAGGATTGATTGCAACAGCTAAGTCCAGCCTTTACTCAGCAACCAAATTTGCGGCTATTGGATTTTCAAATGCGCTGCGCCTCGAACTCATGCCCTATGGTGTCTATGTAACGACGGTTAATCCAGGACCGATTCGTACTGCCTTTTTTGACCAGGCAGACCCAGATGGGATCTACCTCAAGTCTGTTGACCGATTTCTCTTAGAACCAGATGTAGTCGCTAGAAAAATTGTCAAAATCATAGGAAAAAACAAACGGGAACTTAATCTCCCAGTTTTGTTGAATCTAGCCCATAAGTTTTATACCCTCTTTCCCAAGCTAGCCGATAAGTTGGCAGGGGGAATCTTTAACTATAAATGAGAAGGCGATGGATATTTCTGATACTTTTTAAGGTCTATGATGTTTGCTTATCTAGGTTAAGTAACATTACCTTAGCAATGAAGCAGCTCTTTACGAGCTGTTTTTTCTGTTTCCAGATTTTAGGCGAGCTCGTTAGACTTCTTTTGATATTCAAAATGATTGACAATTTTGGGGCTTAGTGTTAGAATAAAAGTATAGAACGACTGTCAGTCTAAAAAAGGAGTAATCAATGAAAAATAAAAAAGAGCAAATTTTAGATGTTTCCTTTTCCCTATTTTTAGAAAAGGGGTATGATTATACGTCAATTAGTGATATTTTAAAGAAATTGGATATCGCAAGGGGAACCTTGTATTATCATTTCGAGTCAAAAGAGGCGATTATGGATGCCATTATTGAGCGCTCAGCACATGATATAGTGGCAGAAGCAGAACGGATTGTATTGCAGCAAGAACTTTCTGTTCATGAAAAGATTTTCTCACTTTTTTCAGTTATGAATATGGAACACTTATCCGGGGGGGATCTGATGGTGGACTACCTGAATCGACCTCAGAATGCTCTTTTCCATGAAAAGAGTAATCGACTGTTGCTCCAAAAAATAACTCCTATATTTGGAGAAATCATTCAGGAAGGAGTTGAAAAAGGTATATTTGAGAACGCCTACCCATATGAAACGGCTGAACTTATCTTGGCTATGATTGTCGGAGTTTTAGATCTTCGTGATGAGAAGATGAGCCCAGAGATTATGGAGCGACAAACTGAAAGTCTTTTGTACAATATCGAAAGGATCTTAGGAGCAGACCAAGGTAGCTTTGCTTCGTTTAAAATCTTGTCCTTACAGAAAAATGAGGTGGATTAGATGACAAAGGGTTATAAAAAATTTCTACTCTTATGGGGAGCGAGTCTCATTTCGTCAAGTGGATCGGGTATGAGTTCCTTTGCTTTGGGAATTTATATCTATCAAATGACGGGTATGAGTAGTATGACAGGTTTGATAATTTTGGCAGGATTTTTACCAGGTCTCTTCCTTTCTCCCCTAGCAGGAGCTTTAGCAGACCGACATGATCGCAGACTCTTAATGATGTTAGGTGATGGCTTGTCTATTATCGGTCTAGTTTGTATCCTATTTTCCTTACAATTTTTGCATGAGTCATCTTTGGTTATTGGTGTCTTGCTAGGAGCAGCCATCAGCTCCAGTTTTTCTTCTCTCGTTGAGCCTGCCTTTCGAGCGACAATCTCTGATTTGTTGGAAAAGGAGGAATATTCAAAGGCAAGTGGTATGGTTCAGTTGATTCCTGCTTCTCGCTATCTCCTCTCTCCCATTCTATCTGGATTGGTTTTGAGTTTTGCAGGTATTCGAACAATCCTCCTTCTTGATATGCTTACGATTCTAGTCACCCTTCCCATTACTTATCTTGTGAGGAAGGAAATGAAGGGAATACAAAAGGATAATGTTGGTGAGCTAGGGGATGATTTAAGATTAGGTTTTCGTATCATTCATGAGAAAAAAGGTATCTGGTTTCTTGTTCTTCTCGGTATCTTAGTTTCCTTTTGTTTGGGAACTGTTCAGACTCTCCTGATTCCCATGCTACTTCCTGTTGGTGGCGAATCATTTGTTGGTTTTGCGACAACTACTTCAGCATTTGGTATGTTGGTGGGAGGTTTACTAATCAGCAAGTTGAGTATCAAAAAGGGGTTCGCCGGTCTTCTACAGGTAGCTCTTTTGGGAATGGGATTATTTATGACCGCATTTGCTTGGAGTGAGCATACGATCCTCGTCCTTGTTTTTGGTTTCTGTCTCTTTCTAAGTTTACCATTTGCAAATACAGTTATGGATTATTTAGTAAGGATTACGATTCCTGCAGAACATCAGGGGAAGGCTTGGGGAACAATTGGTTTGATTTCCCAAGTTGGTTATGTTCTTGCATATGCTTCCGTTGGAATTATAGTCGATTTTCTAATCAAACCTTTTCTAAAAAATGATGGGAGCCTGAGTCAGCTGGTTGAGATTTTGATTGGCCGAGGTGAGGGGAGAAGTGCAGCCGTCATGATTATCTTGGCAGGTATTTTCCTAATGATGATTGCCCTCATTTTATCTAGTAGAAATGAAATTAAAGAGTTGGAAAATGAGAGCTTATCCAAAAATGATGGGATAGAAATTTCATAAGTTGGTAAAAAGGATTTAGAACTATAAATAAAAAGGTTCCTTTTGTAAGGAACTTTTTTATAATATTGAACTGAGTGTCAAAAATTTGTTTGTTTTTGTTCTAAATCTACATTCACTTTTTTCGAATCTTCTACAAATTTTAGAAAAAACAATCAAAAATATGATTTTTTGTGTTTAGGGTATTGAAATTTCCTATATTATTTTATAAAATAAAGGTAAAAGGCTATTAAAAGTAATACGCTTACAAATAAATGGAAGCGGTTACTAAAGGAGGATTTTATGGAAAAAGGCCATTGGAATCGTAAAAGAGTCTACAGCATTCGTAAATTTGCCGTAGGAGCTTGCTCTGTCATGATTGGAACCTGTGCGGTTCTATTTGGAGGAAGTGTCGTTGGAGAATCACCAGTTTTCGCGGATGAAACTCCAATTACTCACACTGTGGAACAAGCAAAAGAGGAAAGTCCGGCAGTGGAGGAAAAAGAAGATCAAGCTGTAGCAAAGCACAAGGATGCTGCAAGTGTCGACCAAAGTCAAGCTGCTCCAATTGAAGCAAGCAAACCAGAGGTGAAAGAAGAGGAACCTGTAGCTCCAAAAGAGGAGAAAGCATCTCTAAAACCTGAAGAAACTGCTCCAAAGGTAGAATCTCAAGCTTCAAGTCAAGAAAAGCCTGTCAAGGAAGAGTTGAAAGCTGCGACAAATGAAGAAGTGAATCAAATGATTGAAGATAGAAAAGTGAATTTTAATCAAAATTGGCACTTTAAACTCAATGCGAATCCTAAAGAAGCTGTGAAATCAGATGCAGATGTATCAACATGGCAAAAATTGGATCTTCCACACGACTGGAGTATCTTTAACGATTTTGACCATCAGTCACCTGCCCAAAACGAGGGTGGACAGCTCAATGGTGGTGAAGCTTGGTATCGCAAGACCTTTAAACTTGATGAAAAAGATCTCAAGAAAAATGTTCGTGTCACTTTTGATGGTGTCTATATGGACTCTCAAGTCTATGTCAATGGCCAGTTAGTGGGGCATTATCCAAATGGTTATAACCAGTTCTCATACGATATCACAAAATATCTTCACAAAGATGGTCGTGAGAATGTGATTGCTGTCCATGCGGTTAACAAACAGCCAAGTAGCCGTTGGTACTCTGGTAGTGGTATCTACCGTGATGTGACCTTGCAAGTGACAGATAAGGTTCATGTTGAGAAAAATGGGACAACCATCTTAACACCAAAACTTGAAGAACAGCAACACGGCAAGGTTGAAACTCATGTAGTCAGCAAAATCGTCAATACGGATGATAAAGACCATGAACTGGTGGCAGAATATCAAATCGTTGAACGTGGTGGTCAGGCTGTGACAGGTTTGGTTCGTACAGCGAGTCGTACCTTGAAAGCACATGAGTCAACAAGCCTAGATGCGATTTTAGAAGTTGAACAACCAAAACTCTGGACTGTTTTAAATGACAAACCTGCCTTGTACGAATTGATTACGCGTGTTTACCGTGACGGTCAATTGGTGGATGCTAAGAAGGATCTGTTTGGTTACCGTTACTATCACTGGACTCCAAATGAAGGTTTCTCTTTGAATGGTGAACGCATTAAATTCCATGGTGTTTCCTTGCACCATGACCACGGAGCGCTTGGAGCAGAAGAAAACTATAAGGCAGAATACCGTCGTCTCAAACAAATGAAGGAGATGGGTGTTAACGCCATCCGTACAACTCATAACCCTGCAAGTCCACAGACCTTACAAATCGCAGCAGAACTTGGTTTGCTGGTTCAGGAAGAGGCCTTTGATACTTGGTATGGTGGCAAGAAACCATATGACTACGGACGTTTCTTTGAAAAAGATGCCACTCACCCAGAAGCTAGAAAAGGTGAAAAATGGTCTGACTACGATCTTCGTACCATGGTCGAAAGAGATAAAAATAACCCAGCTGTCTTCATGTGGTCTATCGGAAACGAAATCGGTGAAGCCGATGGTAAACCTCATTCTCTAGCAACGGTTAAACGCTTAGTAAAAGTGATTAAAGATGTTGATACTACACGTTATGTTACCATGGGAGCAGATAAGTTCCGCTTTGGTGATGGTAGTGGTGGACATGAGAAAATTGCTGATGAACTGGATGCGGTTGGATTCAACTATTCAGAAGATAACTACAAGAAACTTCGTGCGAAACATCCAAACTGGTTGATTTACGGTTCCGAAACATCTTCAGCTACCCGTACACGTGGAAGTTACTATCGCCCTGAACAGGAATTGAAACATAGTAACGGACCTGAGCGTCATTACGAACAGTCTGACTATGGTAATGACCGAGTTGGCTGGGGTAAAACGGCAACAGATTCATGGACCTTTGACCGTGACAACGCTGGCTATGCTGGACAGTTTATCTGGACCGGTACAGACTATATCGGGGAGCCTACACCATGGCACAACCAAAACCATACACCAGTTAAGAGTTCTTACTTTGGTATTGTAGATACAGCGGGTATTCCAAAACATGACTTCTACCTCTACCAAAGCCAATGGGTTTCTGTCAAGAAGAAACCAATGGTTCACCTTCTTCCTCACTGGAACTGGGAGAATAGAGACTTGGCCTCTAAAGTAGAAGATGCACAAGGAAAGATTCCAGTTCGCGCTTACTCTAATGCTGCAAGTGTTGAATTGTTCTTGAACGGTCAATCTCTCGGTGTTAAAAAGTTCAACAAAAAACAAACTAGTGATGGTCGTACCTACCAAGAAGGTGCCAATGCTAAGGAACTCTATCTTGAGTGGAAGGTTGCTTACCAACCAGGTACCTTAGAAGCAGTAGCTCGTGATGAAGCTGGTAAAGAAATTGCACGTGACAAGATTACCACTGCAGGTCAACCTGCAGGTGTTCGTCTCATCAAGGAAGAACACGCAATCGCTGCAGATGGAAAAGACTTGACTTACATCTACTATGAAATCGTAGACAGTGAAGGAAATGTGGTACCAACTGCCAATAATTTGGTTCGTTTCCAATTGCATGGCCAAGGTCAGCTGGTTGGTGTTGATAACGGGGAACAAGCCAGCCGTGAACGCTATAAGGCGCAACCAGATGGTTCTTGGATTCGTAGAGTCTTTAACGGTAAAGGGGTTGCCATTGTTAAATCAACTGAACAAGCAGGTAAATTCACTCTAACAGCCCATTCAGATCTCTTGAAATCTAGTCAAGTAACGGTCTTTACTGGTAAAAAAGAAGACCAAGAAAAGACCGTTCTCGGGACAGAAGTACCAAAAGTACGTACTGTTATTGAGAAAGAGCCAAAAATGCCGAAGACAGTCGGTTTTATCTACAGTGATGGCAGTCGTGAAAAACGTCCAGTCACTTGGTCTTCAGTTGATGTGAGCCAAGCAGGAGTTGTGACTGTTAAAGGTATGGCAGACGGACGCGAAGTTGAGGCCCGTGTCGAAATTCTAGCAATCGCAAATGAGCTTCCAACTGTTAAGCGTGTTGCTCCAGGAACAGACTTGAGCGCTGTTGACAAATACGTTTCTATTGCTGTTACGGATGGAAGCGTACAAGAATACGAAGTTGATAAGTGGGAGATTTCGGAAGCAGATAAAGCTAAACTGTCAGTTGCAGGATCACGTATTCAAATGACTGGTCAACTGGGTGGTGAGACTATTCACGCTACCCTTGTGGTAGAAGAAGGTAATCCTGCGGCTCCTGCAGTACCAAATGTAACTGTTGGTGGCGAATCTGTCACTGGTCTTACTACTCAAAATCCAATGCAATACCGCACTCTTGCTTACGGTGCATCCTTGCCAGAAGTTGTAGCAAGTGCTGAAAATGCGGATGTTACTGTAGTCCAAGCAAGTGCAGCAAACGGCATGCGCGCAAGCATCTATGTTCAACCAAAAGATGGTGGCCCTCTTCAAACCTATGCAATTCAATTCCTTGAAGAAGCACCAAAAATTGACCACTTGAGCTTACAAGTAGAGCAAGCTGACGGTCTTAAAGAAGACCAAACAGTGAAATTGTCTGTCCTTGCACACTATCAAGACGGAACACAAGCAGTTTTACCAGCTGATAAAGTAAACTTCTCTACAAGTGGTGAAGGGGAAGTCGCAGTTCGTAAAGGAATGCTTGAGTTACATAAACCAGGAACAGTCACTCTCAAAGCAGAATATGAGGGGGCTACAGGTCAAATCAATCTCACGATTCAGGCCAATACTGAGAAAAAAGTAGCCCAATCTATCCGTCCTGTAAATGTAATCACAGATTTGCATCAGGAACCAAGTCTTCCAGCAACAGTAACAGTTGAGTATGACAAAGGTTTCCCTAAAACTCATAAAGTCACTTGGCAAGCCATTCCAAAAGAAAAACTCGATCACTATCAAACCTTTGAAGTTCTAGGTAAAGTTGAAGGACTTGATCTTGAAGCGCGTGCTAAAGTCTCTGTAGAAGGTATTGTTTCGGTTGAAGAAGTCAGCGTGACAACACCAATCGCAGAAGCACCACAATTACCAGAAAGTGTTCGCACCTACGATTCAAATGGTCACGTTTCATCAGCTAAAGTTACTTGGGACGCGATTCGTCCAGACCAATACGCCAAGGAAGGTGTCTTTACAGTTAATGGTCGCATAGAAGGTACGCAATTAACAACTAAACTCCATGTTCGCGTATCAGCTCAAACTGAGCAAGGTGCAAACATTTCTGACCAATGGACCGGTTCAGAATTGCCACTGGCCTTTGCTTCAGACTCAAATCCAACTGATCCTGTTTCAAACGTCAACGATAAATTGATTTCCTTTAATGACCGCCCAGCTAACCGTTGGACAAACTGGAACCGTACTAATCCAGAAGCTTCAGTTGGTGTCCTATTCGGAGATTCAGGTATTTTGAGCAAACGTTCAGTTGATAATCTAAGTGTCGGATTCCACGAAGACCACGGAGTTGGTGTACCGAAGTCTTATGTGATTGAATATTATGTCGGTAAGACCGTTCCAACAGCCCCTAAAAACCCTAGCTTTGTAGGTGAGGAAAACCATGCCTTTAACGATCCTGCAAACTGGAAAGAGGTAAGCAATCTCAAAGCACCAGCTCAATTAAAAGCTGGAGAAATGAATCATTTCAGCTTTGATAAAGTTGAGACCTATGCGGTTCGCATTCGTATGGTTCGACTTGATAGCAAGAAAGGAACGTCTATCACAGAAGTACAAATTTTTGCGAAACAAGTTGCGGCAGCTAAACAAGGACAAACAAGAATCCAAGTTGACGGTAAAGACTTAGCAAACTTTAACCCTGATTTGACTGACTACTATCTTGAGTCAGTAGATGGAAAAGTTCCTGCAGTAACAGCAAGTGTTAGCAACAATGGTCTCGCTACCGTCGTTCCAAGCGTTCGTGAAGGTGAGCCAGTTCGTGTTATCGCGAAAGCTGAAAATGGTGACATCCTAGGAGAATACCGTCTACACTTTACAAGCAATAAAGATTTGCTCTCTCGTAAACCAGTTGCCGCGGTCAAACAAGCTCGCTTACTACAAGTAGGGCAACTGCTTGAATTGCCAACTAAGGTTCCTGTTTACTTCACAGGTAAAGACGGTTACGAAACAAAAGACTTGGCAGTGGAATGGGAAGAAGTTCCAGCAGATAAGCTGACAAAAGCAGGTCAATTTACCGTTCGAGGCCGTGTCCTTGGTAGTGATCTTGTTGCTGAGTTCACTGTACGAGTGACAGACAAACTTGGTGAGGCCCTCTCAGACAACCCTGACTATGATGAAAATAGTAACCGCGCCTTTGCTTCAGCCACTAACGACATTGATAGAAACTCCCATGACCGTGTGGACTATCTCAATGACGGAAATCATTCAGAAAATCGTCGTTGGACAAACTGGTCTCCAACACCATCTTCTAATCCAGAAGTATCAGCAGGTGTAATCTTCCGTGAAAATGGTAAGATTGTAGAACGGACTGTAGCACAAGCCAAACTTCACTTCTTTGCAGATAGTGGTACAGATGCACCATCTAAACTCGTTTTGGAACGCTATATTGGCCCAGAGTTTGAAGTGCCTACCTACTATTCAAACTACCAAGCCTACGACACAGACCATCCATTCAACAATCCAGAAAATTGGGAAGCTGTTCCTTATCGTGCGGATAAAGACATTGAAGCCGGTGATGAAATTAACGTTACCTTTAAAGCTGTCAAAGCCAAAGCCATGAGATGGCGTATGGAACGCAAAGCGGATAAGAAGGGTGTTGCGATAATTGAGATGACCTTCCTTGCTCCGAGTGAATTGCCTCAAGAAAGTACCCAATCAAAAATTCTTGTAGATGGAAAAGAACTTCCTGACTTCGCTGAAGATCGTCAAGACTACCAAATCACCTATAAAGGTCAACGTCCAAAAGTCTCAGTCGAAGAAAGTAATCAAGTAGCTTCAACAGTTGTAGATAGCGGAGACGATAGCCTTCCAGTACTTGTTCGCCTTGTTTCAGAAAGTGGAAAACAAGTCAAGGAATACCGTATCCAGTTGACTAAGGAAAAACCAGTTTCTGAGAAGACTGTTGCTGCTGTACAAGAAGATCTTCCAAAACTCGAATTTGTTGAAAAAGATTTGGCCTATAAGACAGTTGAGAAAAAGGATTCAAGACTGTATCTAGGTGAAACTCGTGTAGAACAAGAAGGAAAAGTTGGTAAGGAACGGATCTTCACAGCGGTTAATCCTAGTGGAAGTAAGGAAGAAAAACTCCGTGAAGTGGTAGAGACTCCGACAGACCGCATCGTCTTGGTTGGAACCAAACCAGGAACCTCCCTTCCAGAAGATGAAGTGAAAAACCTAGTCCTTAACAGACCAGAACTTGTAATCGAAGAAGAAACAATTGATTTTAAGGTTCAGGAGCGTAAGTCTGATAAGTTGTACCTAGGAGAAACTCGTGTCCTACAAGAAGGTCAAAAAGGTATTCGTCTTCACTTGATTGAAGTGGAAAATGGAAAACGTCAGCTTAAAGAAACTTACGATAAAGTCGCTGCTCAAGATCGTATAGTAGAAGTTGGCACTAAACCAGGAACTTCTCTTCCAGAAGATGAAGTGAAGAACCTAGTCCTTAACAGACCAGAACTTGTAATCGAAGAAGAAACAATTGATTTTAAGGTTCAGGAACAAAAGAATGATCAGCTTCCAGCGGGTCAAACTCGTGTTCTCCAAGAAGGTCAAAAAGGTATCCGTGTTCACTTGATCGAAGTTGAAAATGGCAAGCGAACTGAAAAAGAAAGCTATGATAAAGTCATGGCTCAAGATCGCATTGTAGAAGTTGGTACGGCTAGTGAAACAACTAAACCAGTACCTCAAGAATCTACAAAACCACAAGTATCAGAAAAAGCAGATACAAAAGAAATCTCCTCAAGTGAAGCTAGTCAAGCTCAAGAAGAACAGTTACCAAATACAGGAAGTGCAGAAAGTCAAGCAGCTCTAGCAGCAGGTTTAGCTCTTCTTGGTTTGAGTGCAGGATTAGTGGCCACTAAAGGCAAAAAAGAAGACTAGAATGAATCAGTATTTCTTCTAATTGTATCTCAGAAAGACCAGGGAAACCTGGTCTTTTTAATAGGTAGAAGCATTCTCTCTAGAGCAATTTAACGTTTGTGAAATCAGATAACCAAAATGATAAAAACACTATCTGGTATCGAAAACGAGATGAACTTATTTTTTTAAAAATAGCGGTAAAATATACCAGATTTTGTTTCGATGATAGGAGAAAACGATACAATAAATTGATGGGGAATTCGATAAGAAAATATGAATTTTAAATAGTAAAATAAATTTAAAAAAATGTTTGATGTTTCTAGCCTTTTTTAAATAGTATGATAAAATATGAAAGTAATGTAGCTATCAATTTTTACTTGAAAAAGGAGAATGGTGATTAGTTGGGGACAATCATTTAGTTTACTATTACATTGTACATTTACAACTGAATATTATAAGAAAGGAAGATTAAATGAACAAGAAAATAAGATCTTGGATTCAGATCCTTATTCTTTGTTTGGGAGTTATTCTCCAATCATTTGCTCCTCTTACGCAAGTACGTGCGGCAGAGTATAATGATGTGATCACTAGTGTTGGTGTTGAAAACAGATCTGGTGAAGCTTTAACGCAAGGGTTGGATATTTGGCAAGAATTCCGTCTTACTGCAGATTTTGTTTTGCCAGATAATACGGTGCATGAAGGTGATACAACAACACTTCAATTGCCATCAGAGATTACATTTTCAAACTCTTCAGACATTGAATTACGAGATGCTTCTAACAATCTTGTAGCTACTGGTCGTTTAGATGCAGCTAGCAAAACGATTACTCTAACTTACACAAAGTTTGTTGAGAATAATTCTGGCGTTAGGGGGAAATTCTTTGTCTATGTTCGAGTTGACCATGATGTTGTTTCAGAAGAAAAAGACGTTGATGTCAACGTTACAGTAGGCCATAGAGTTCTATTTGCAGGAAAGATCCGTTATAACGGCCCTCCAGGGAAATACGACTCTAAAATTGAAAAGAGTTCCTTCCAATTCAAGGATGACGAGAAAAATGTAATCCGTTATAACATTACTGTAAACCGCAATATGGCGAACTACAGTGATGTCACTATCAAAGATGCTTTCTCTTCTCCAAATATGACATTCCTACCAGATACTTTTCGTATTTACAAAGTAGATTGGAGTTGGAATAACGGAGACTGGAAATGGACTAATGCTCAGGATATGACCGAAACCTTTAAAAACCAACTAGTGGTAAATGCGAATGGTGATGGTTTCACCCTTCCTTTAGGAGATACTAATGGTTTTGGTTATATGATTGAGTATCGAGCTAAAGCGAATTATGATCTAGTCGATGGTGAGGAAATCACGAACGTAGCCAACATGAGCTACAATGGTAGTGAGAATGAACAATCAACCAGTACACGTACCTACCAGATTGCAGGTGGTGTTGCGGAAGGATATGTTTTCACCATTAAAATTCATAAGGTAGACGAAGCAGGCCAACCTTTGCAAGGTGCAGTTTTTGAAGTGATTCGTGATCGTAACCAAGCTGTTGTTGGACGATTGACAACAGATTCTGATGGTAACGCTAGTGTAGGCAAATTGTTGCGAGACAACTATACAATTCGTGAAGTAACGGCTCCTTTTGGCTATGACAAACTAACTGAAGATATTAAAATTTCTCCAGATGAGTTTGGCTCAGATAAATCTGTAGAACGTCGAATTGAAAATAAGAAGACACCTCCAAAGACACCAACTGAGAAAGAGATTACTTTCAAAAAGGTGGATCCAAATGGGAAAGAAATCCCAGGTGCCGAACTGAAAATCTATAGTGGAGATACAGTCAATCTTGAAGAGGCACCTGTTGCAGACTGGACTACTGTAGCTGACACTTCTAAAGTGATTAAGCTGGCACCAGGGACCTACACTCTAAGAGAGTTCGATGCTCCAGAGGGATATCAAATTGTAGGAGATATTACTTTTACTGTTAATGCTGACGGTTCTATCACTATTAAGAATAAGGGAGCTGATGACACTGTTCTTGCAGCTGGTCCAGTTCTGACTATTACCGATAAAGAGGATACTAGTCCAAAACCAATTACCTTCAGTAAGGTAAACCTTGGAGGAAATGAAATCGCTGGTGCACAGATTAAGATCTACAAGGGCGAAAAAGCTGAAGGTACAGCTGTAGAAAGCTGGACATCTGAAGCTGGTAAGTCTAAAGATCTTAACTTGGCGCCAGGTACTTACACTTTCCATGAGGAAGCAGCTCCAACTGGCTACCTCAAAGTAACGGACATCACTTTCCAAGTCAAACATGATGGTACAGTGGAAGTGACAAATGTTGGTGAGAAAGACTCTAAGGGTGAAGACAACAAAGTCGTAACCAACGGTTCAACTGTAACTGTAACCGACAAAGACGATGACCTACCACGTAAGATTACCTTCAGCAAGGTAAATCTTACAGGTGAAGAAATCGCGGGCGCAAAAATCCAAATTTTCCGTGGAGAAAAAGTTACAGGTAGTCCTGTGGCTGAATGGACTTCAAAAGCCAATCAATCACATGTACTTGATTTGACTCCGGGAGTATATACTTTCCATGAAGAGGCCGCTCCAACTGGATACTTAGCAGTAACAGATATTACATTCCAAGTTAACTACGACGGAACTGTAACAGTGGTAAATGCTAGTGGAAATCAGGTTGAGTTTAAGGATGGTAAGTTAGTAGTAACGGACCAAACTGAACCAGAAAATCCTAACCTACCAAACACTGGAAGTGAATCTGGACAAGCTACATTAGCAGCAGGTTTAGCTCTTCTAGCTTTAGGTGCAGGTCTTGTAGCAACTAAACGAAGAAAAGAAGACTAATCTCATTTAGTAGCCAATAAGTACAGTAAAGAAAGATCAGGGATAACCCCCTGGTCTTTTTTCTATGATTCAGAATAATGAAATATGCTAAATTAAACTATTTATCAGGATAGGATAAGACTATTGTAAGATCTCTTCTAATTTTTACTTATATAAAATAGTTCGGATAATTATTAAGGTGTATCAAACTTATAAATAAATGGAATGATTTGTGCAATGTTTCTTTCTGTTTGTTTAAAAGAGAAGTTGTTCGTATGTGTACACTATACTTAAAGAAACTTCAGTCTGATGAAAGAATTAGTTTTTATGGCAGTAATTTTACACTGTGTCAACATTTTCAAAAGGCAATAACCTCATAATATTACAAAAAAAGTTAATTTTGTTTTATAATGAAATTAAAGGAGGTTTCTATATTAAAAATAGAATAAATATGATAAATATTGCACTCACATATAGTTATGAAACATGTTAATATGATGTAACTTATTCAATAACCCTCATGGATTTCAACGAATTCGAAAGGAGATGAGTGTTGAGATTTTATAATCATAGTTTGTCGGTTTAATGTTTTCGGTAATTTAGAAAGGAAGATTATGAAGAACAAGAAATTTTGGTTACCTATCCTAACTTCTCTGACCTGTTTGCTAGGGATAATCTTTGCTCCAAATTCAGTTCAAGCAAAGGAACTGAAGAACGTTATCAGTAATATTGGAATTTGGGAGGTTGATAATGGTAAGTTTATAAAACCAGATGCGAATGGTGTTTATACACTTTCTCCTGAACATCATAACTACTCAAATTATAAATTCACTGTTGATTACGATTTGAGCGCCTATGATGGTAAATTAGAGGACGGTGATACCTTTACCTTTACTGTTCCGAGCCCTTTAACTGTTAGAAATGAAACTTTTGATTTAAAAGATAAGGAAACAGATCTCGTTATCGGAGAAACTCAAATTGTATCAAATGGGGATAATAATGGTGGTAAGGTAACTATTACATTAAAGAATCTGAAAGCTTACCTTGAGAAAAAAGGTGGCTATCAAGTCCAAAACGTTAAAGGAAATTTCTTTGTTGGTTTTAGTTCTAAAAATGAATTAAGCAATGAAACGCTCCGTTTTGATAAAACGGAAACCATAAATGAAATCACCCATCAAATTAAGGTCAAAAAAGGTGAAGCATCTGATTATTCTGAAGGTATTGGACGTGCTAATTTCAGTAAGTATCATGGTCTGATTTACAAAGAGGATTGGACATCTAGTGCTCTAAATAAGAGTGGACAATATTTACACAGTTGGTATGTTCGAGCTAATCCTAAACAAGCTGCCTATAACAAAATTGAAATTCATGACTGGGTTGACCCAAATGCCTCACCGATGCAGATGATTCCTGAAACATTTAAAGTTACGGCAGGTTGGTACGATAAATCTTATTACTTTAAAGATGAAGTGGTTTTAGAAGCTGGTAAGGATTACCAAGTAAAATGGAATGATTCTTACACAGAATTTACTTTAACAATTAACAATGCATCTTCAATTCTTGCGAAGAACGGTAAACCAGCAGCATTTCGAATTAATTATAAAACAAGTGCTCCAGCTGATGGCACGCAAGTCCAAAACAATGCTGAAATGAAGGGTGATGACCAGATTCTTACATATGACGACTATAGTAATAAGACAGTCGTTAAGCAAATCGGAAACTCAGTAGTTGCTTCTGGTGGTACAATTCAGTTAGAAACAGGGTACCGTATCATTCTTTACAAGGTCGACGAGCTGACTCATGATCGTCTAAAAGGAGCAAAATTCAAGATTACTCCTCCAGCAGGAGCTACGACTAAAGAGGAAATTGTAACAACAAATGATGACGGAATTGCTGAATCATCTATTTACTCAGAAAGTGATATCAAGAAAGGGAACTTTACGGTAACCGAGATTGAGGCTCCTGAGGGATATGAGTTGAATCCTACTCCATTTGAGATGACTGTTGGACAAGACGGAGCTATCAAAACAGTTACAAATAAGCGTAGCAAAGCTAAAGCCAAGATTAAAGCTAATAAAAAACTTACAGGTCGTGAGTTGAAGGCTGAAGAGTTTGAATTCACTTTAATAGACCAAGATGGTAAGGTGAAAGAAACTGTGAAGAATGACAAAGACGGAAACATTGCTTTCTCAGAATTGGAATTCGACAAAGCAGGGACTTATACCTTTAAAATTGCTGAAAAAGCTGGCAGTGATACAAGCATCAAGTACGACACTAAAACTGTTACGGCTACAGTTACTGTAGCGGACAAGGGTAAAGGTGCACTTGAAGCAACTGTTTCTTACGATGACGAAAAAGCTTTCGAGAATACTTACACTCCAGCAAAAACGGAAGTTCCTGTGAAGAAAGTATGGAAGGACGAGAACAACCAAGACGGTAAACGTCCAACTTCTGTCACAGTTAAATTGCTTGCGGATGGTCAAGATACTGGTAAGACACTTGAGCTCAATGCCGCAAACGGTTGGACTGGAAGCTTCACAAACCTTGATGCTGATAAAGGTGGCACACCTATTCAGTACACTGTAGTAGAAGTAACTGTTGCTGGTTATACTTCTAAAATTACTGGTGATGCTGCATCAGGATTCACCATCACAAATAGCTATTCACCAGAAACAGTTGATGTAAAAGCAACTAAGAACTGGGATGACGCTAATAACCAAGACGGCAAACGTCCAACTAAGATTACAATCAATCTTTTAGCAGACGGTAAGAAAGTTGATTCGAAAGAAATTCAGGCTGCTGCAGACGGAACATGGACTGCTACATTCGAAAAATTAGCAAAATATAAAGCTGGTAAAGAAATCAATTACACTGTAACAGAAGAAGCCGTAGCAGAATACGAAGCGACTATTACAGACTTTACCATCACAAACAAATATGCTCCTAAAGAAATTGACTACAAGGTAACAAAAGTATGGAAGGACGCGAACAACCAAGATGGTAAACGTCCTGAGTCCGTAACGGTTCAACTTTATAAAAAAGTAGGAAATGCAGATCCAGTAGCCGTTGAAGGTAAGAAATTGACCTTGACAGCTAAGGATAAGACAGACGCTAACACTTGGGTAGCATCCTTCACAAATCTTCCACAATACGAAGCTGGTAAAGAAATCACTTACTCAATCAAGGAAGTGGATGTACCAGCTGGTTATGAAGCCTCTGTAACTGGTCAAGTAGTGACAAACACTCATAATCCAGAAACAGTTATCCTTTCAGGAACTAAGGTGTGGAAAGATAACAACAACCAAGACGGTAAACGTACAACATCTGTGAAAGTTCAAATTCTTAACGGCGACAAGGTTGTTCAAGAAATTGAAGTTTCAGAAAAAACTGGCTGGAAGTTCGAATCTAAAAAACTTCCTAAGTATGAGAATGGTAAGGAAATCAAGTACACTGTCAAAGAAACTGCTATGACAGAATACAAAGCAACCATCACTACAGACAAGGATGGCAAGTACACCATTACCAACGAACATACTCCAGAAAAAACAGCTGTAAAAGGTCATAAGATCTGGAAAGATGAAGATAACAAAGATGGCATCCGTCCAGCATCTATCACCGTAAAACTTCTTGCAGATGGTAAGGAAACTGGTCAGACAGCTACAGTGTCAGAAACAAGTAGCTGGACTTATGAGTTTACAGGTCTTGATCGTTATCAAGAAGGTAAGGAGATTGCCTACACTGTTGAAGAAGTGAATGTTCCAGATGGTTATACAGCTTCAGTAGAAGGTTACAACATTACAAATACGCACACTCCTGAAAAACCAACACCTGGCAAACCAAATGAACCAGGTAAGCCTAAAAAAGGTGGGGAATTGCCTAATACAGGAAGCGAGTATAACCAAGTGGCTCTAGTAGCTGGAATCGCCCTTCTTGGATTGGGAACAGGATTCTTGGCAAGACGCAAAAAAGAAGATTAAGTTTTTTAAACGGTATCTTTCACGAAATTTTGCAAGACAGTTTAAAAGTGGAAACAAGTGTCAACGGAAATTGGCACTTGTTTTTTTGTAACTGACCCTGGTTCTACTACCGGATACAAGTGGATAGTTGCCACTTACTGAAAAGCTATTGTTTTCGCTACGAAATCCTCTATAATAGGTGACAAATAAAAAAGGAGATGTTGCATATGATTGAAACAAGATTACAAGATAAATTGAAGTCAGGTTTAGAGGTAGAAAATTTTCAAAAAGATGGGGCTATCTATCTGTCTCTTAATCCAGATTATCTATCTGGAGATAATGCTAAATACATGACCATGTATAACCGTATGGCTCGCTGGTACGATATGAGTGAGAAATGGATAGGACCACTTCTCCACGGCAAGGCAATTGATAAGTTGAGAAGGGATCTGATGGAGGAAATAGAATGGGAAGATAATTTATCAGTTCTTTATGTCTCTATCGGGACTGGTCAAGACCTCCGTTATATCCCTGAGACAATTGACCTGAAAAGTTTAGACTTTGTAGGGGTAGATATTTCTATCAGTATGCTAGAAAAATGCCAGAAATCTTGCGCTAAAAAGACTAATTTGCAACTTTTCCATGCTTGCGCGGAGGATCTACCCTTTGCGGATAATAGTTTTGACATTGTCTACCATATTGGCGGAATCAATTTTTTCAATGATAAGGCCAAGGCTATGCAGGAAATGCTACGAGTGGCGAAGCCAGGGACTAAGATTTTAATTGCAGATGAGACGGCTGACTATGTGGATCAGCAATATAAGAAAAATCATTTTAGTAAGGATTATTTTAAAGATGCTACTGTTGATTTGAGTGAAATTGAGAATGCTGTTCCAAGTGAAGTTAAGGAAAAGGAAATGAAACTTCTTTGGGATGGTAAATTCTACGCCTTAACATTTAGGAAATAAAAAAAGTATCTTGGTAGAGCTTAGAAAGTAAGTATGAAGATAAAAACATTCCCTTAGACAGCTGTCTGAGGGAATGTTTTTTTATGGGAGCATCATCAATTCGACAATCATAGCTATATAGATGATTAAGGTAAGGAGAAAACCGGCTCTCCAGAAGAATTTGATGAATTTAGGGTAATAAAAACTTCGTTTTTTGACAAGGAAAAAGATTACAAGGAGGATTGCTAGGAGAGAAAGTGCGACACCAAGTCGCGGTAGAAAGTTGTGGGTAAAGGCTTTAGCAGTAATCAGATAGTACTCAAATACCAACAGTGGAAAAGCTAGATCCGCGAAATTAAATCCTATTTTCCTAAGTCCGAAAAGCTTGGTGACAATAAAGCAAACCACCAAGGTTAATATCAATAATAAAATAGATGCTATTTTCATTAAAATCATACCCATATTGTATCATAAAAAAACGCTAAAGGAAATGAGAAACAAGGAAATTTGTAGGAAAGTCAGGCTTTTGAGATTGTAGGTGTTTTTTGTTATAATGAAAGTTATGAAATCTTATAATACCTTGAATGATTATTATCGAAAACTTTTTGGAGAAAAGACTTTCAAAGTTCCTATTGATGCGGGATTTGACTGTCCCAATCGGGATGGAACTGTAGCTCACGGTGGTTGTACTTTTTGTACGGTTTCAGGTTCTGGAGATGCCATCGTGGCACCGGATGCCCCTATCCGTGAGCAATTTTATAAGGAAATTGACTTTATGCACCGCAAGTGGCCAGAAGTTAAAAAGTATCTGGTTTATTTCCAAAACTTTACTAACACCCATGAAAAGGTGGAAGTGATTCGGGAGCGATATGAGCAGGCTATCAACGAGCCAGGTGTAGTGGGAATCAATATCGGAACACGGCCAGACTGTTTACCCGATGAAACTATCGAATATTTGGCTGAGTTATCGGAACGCATGCATGTGACGGTAGAATTGGGCTTACAGACAACCTTTGAAGCAACCTCTGACCTGATTAACCGTGCCCATTCTTATGAATTGTATGTGGAAACAGTAAAACGCTTGAGGAAATATCCCAAGATTGAGATTGTTTCCCATTTGATCAATGGTTTGCCCGGTGAGACTCATGAGATGATGATTGAAAATGTACGCCGTTGTGTCACGGACAATGATATTCAAGGAATTAAACTGCACTTGCTTCACCTCATGACCAATACACGGATGCAGCGAGATTACCACGAAGGACGCTTGCAACTGATGAGTCAGGATGAGTATGTCAAGGTCATTTGTGACCAACTAGAAATCATTCCCAAGCATATCGTCATCCATCGAATTACAGGAGATGCACCGAGAGATATGCTGATAGGTCCCATGTGGAGCCTCAATAAATGGGAAGTGCTAAATGCTATTGAAACTGAGATGCGCCGTCGTGGAAGTGTGCAAGGATGCAAGGCTGTAAAACAGGAGTTTAAAAATGAAAAGACCACTTGAGATGGCGCATGATTTTTTGGCGGAAGTTGTGACAAAAGAGGATATTGTAGTGGATGCGACCATGGGCAATGGTCATGATACGCTATTTTTAGCCAAGTTAGCCAAGCAAGTCTATGCCTTTGATATCCAGGAGCAGGCTTTGGAGAAAACCCAAGAGCGTTTGGATCAGGCTGGAATGAAAAATGCCCAGTTAATCTTGAAAGGGCATGAGACACTAGAACAGTTTGTGACAGAAGCTAAGGCAGGGATTTTTAATCTGGGTTATCTGCCTTCTGCTGACAAATCCGTTATCACTCAACCTCAGACTACTATCGAAGCATTAGAAAAGCTGTGTCATTTGCTTGTCAAGGGGGGACGGATTGCGATCATGATCTACTATGGTCATGAAGGAGGAGATACTGAGAGGGATGCTGTATTGGAGTTTGTTAGCCAGTTGAACCAACAAGAGTATACAGCTGCCATTTATCGGACTCTCAATCAAGTTAACAATCCACCGTTTTTAGTTATGATTGAAAAATTAGAAAGGTATAGACATGGATAAACAATACCTTCGTGAGAAGCTTGAGTCAATGCGCCAAAATTTTGTCGAGTCAACGCATCACGAGCGAGCAGTCGGAGTGCTCGACGAAGCACATATGAGCAAGAAAATGCTTAAAATCAAGAAAAAATTAGTGGCTCTTGAAATGGAACGATGCCAGAAAAAAATTGAGCACAAAGACTGTTCTAAGATTGATCAGAAAATCCAAGAGCAAAAGGAGATTTTTGAATCTTGTTGTAAAAAAGATTAAGGAGGAATTGTGTGGAATTACTCATTTACTTGATTCTATTTTTATTTGTCTTAATCATTTCAACCACGACCAATAAACTTCTCCCTTTTTTGCCCCTTCCTCTTGTACAAATCCTTTTGGGGATTGGGATTGGTTTATTTGTTCCCGATGCGGACTTTCATCTCAATACAGAGCTGTTTCTGGCCATGGTTATTGGTCCCTTACTTTTCCGGGAGGCAGAAGAAGCTGATATTACGTCCATTTTGAAGCACTGGCGGATTGTTGTCTTTCTGATTTTTCCTGTGATTTTTATCTCGACCTTAAGTTTAGGGGGCATGGCTCACTTCCTTTGGATGACTCTTCCTTTGGCTGCCTGTTTAGCAGTTGGAGCGGCACTTGGGCCAACAGATTTGGTTGCCTTCGCATCTCTTTCTGAACGTTTTCGTTTTCCTAAACGGGTTTCTAATATTCTAAAAGGGGAAGGGCTCTTAAATGACGCTTCTGGTTTGGTTGCCTTTCAGATGGCTCTGGCCGCTTGGACAACAGGAACTTTTTCTTTCAGCCAAGCTGGAACTTCCCTAGCACTTTCTATCCTTGGTGGTTTTGTAGTCGGTTTTGTGACGGCTATGGTCAATCGTTTCTTGCATAGTTTTTTGCTGAGTGTACGAGCGATAGATATAGCCAGTGAACTATTGCTAGAGCTAAGTTTGCCACTCATGACCTTTTTTATCGCAGAAGAGTTTCATGTTTCAGGGATTATCGCAGTAGTGGTTGCAGGTATTTTGAAGGCCAGTCGATTCAAAAAGATTACGCTCCTTGAGGCTCAGGTAGACACCGTGACGGAGACCGTCTAGCACACCGTGACCTTTATGCTAAATGGATCAGTCTTTGTTCTCTTGGGAATGGAATTAGAATTGATTGCAGAGCCGATTTTGTCTAATTCTCTCTACAATCCCCTTCTTTTACTGATTTCAGTTGTCGTTCTGACATTCTTACTCTTTGCGATCCGCTTTGTCATGATTGCTGGTTTTTACTTTGTGAGGACGCGTCGACTTAAGAAAAAAATTCATAAGTACATGAAAGATATGCTTCTTTTGACCTTCTCTGGTGTCAAAGGGACAGTATCTATCGCGACCATTCTCCTCATACCAAGTCATTTGGAGCAGGAATACCCTCTCTTACTCTTCCTTGTAGCAAGCGTTACACTGTTGAGCTTTCTAACAGGTTTATTGGTTCTCCCTCACTTATCTGAGGAACAAGAGGAAAGCAAGGATCATTTGATGCATATTGCGATTTTGAATGATGTAGCTGCAGAATTAGAAAAAGAGCTGGACCATCACAAGAACAAACTTCCTCTTTATGCAGCTATTGATAACTATCATGGTCGGATTGAAAACCTCATCCTTAGTCTGGAAAATAAGAGAGTCCAAGAGGACTGGGAGTCCCTCAAGCTTCTTATCTTGAGTATTGAGAGTGACGGTTTGGAGCAAGCCTATGAAGAAAATAGAATCAGTGAGCGTGGCTATCGAGTTTACCAACGTTACCTAAAAAACATGGAGCAGAGTATCAATCGGAATTTCGCTTCTAGAGTGACTTATTACTTCCTAGTTTCCTTACGGATACTGCGCTTTCTACTCCATGAAATGTTTACCTTTGGCAAAACTTTTCGTAGTTGGATGAACGAAGAATCTCGTAAACTACTAGCAGTTGACTATGATCAGATTTCAGAGTTGTATTTGGAAAATACAGAGCTGATTATCGAGAGTTTGGAAAACCTCAAAGGGGTTTACAAGAGTTCTCTGATTAGCTTTATGCAAGAGTCTCGTCTACGCGAGACGGCCATTATCGGAAGTGGTGCCTTTGTTGAGCGGGTTATCAATCGCATCAAGCCAAACAATATCGATGAAATGCTACGAGGCTACTATCTCGAACGTAAGGCAATCTTTGAATATGAAGAAGCTAAACTGATAACAGCCAAGTATGCCAAAAAACTACGCCAAAATGTGAATAATTTAGAGAATTATTCTCTGAAAGAGGCCGCAAATACTTTACCTTATGATATGCTAGATTTAATCAGAAGAACTTAGATGATGAAAAAAATGACGGAGGATGGGATATGAAAAAGTGGTGGAAGGAGCTATTGGATAAGCCCTTATTGAAAGCTTTTTTGCATTATTATCAAGCATCTGATAGTGAGTTGACCAGTGTTGCGGTTGCCTACTATTGGTTGATTTCAATCTTTCCTTTGTTAATGATAATGGTCAATATTTTGCCTTATTTTCAGATTCCGGTTTCAAATTTCTTACTGACGATCAAGGAATTCTTGCCTGATACGGTGTATGATGTGGTTGCCAAGATTGTACGAGAAGTTCTGACTCAACCATCAACTGGTTTGCTGAGTTTTGCCGTTTTATCTGCCCTCTGGACCTTTTCAAAATCAATGGATTTCCTCCAAAAAGCCTTTAATAAAGCCTATGGAGTGACCAAGAGTCGAGGAATTATCTCCCATCAGTTGATGAGTTTACTTGTTAGTTTCGGCTTGCAGATTCTTTTTGCCTTGGCCTTGTTTTTGAGTATGTTTGGTCGTATGTTGCTCAACCTCCTCAAAACTTACTGGCAATCAGACAGTCCGCTATTTTCCTACCTGCAAGACTTTACAGGCCCTCTGGTCTATGCCTTGATCTTTGCCATTCTAGTCATGATTTATTACTTCCTTCCAAAAGTAAAAGCACCACGAATCCGCTATGTTTTACCAGGAAGTGTCTTTGTCTTGCTAACTCTTATCTTTTTATTGAATATCTTTTCTGTCTACGTCAATAGTTATGTCAATCATCTGGTTGATGTCCGATTTTTCAGTTCCATTATCGTGGTAGTCATGATGTTCTGGTTTATTCTCATTGCAAAGATTTTGATTATCGGAGCAGTTATCAATGCCAGTGTTCAGAGCTTGAAAGATCCTAAGTTTAGTATGGAATAATTAGAAAAATCCCTATTAGGTTTCTAATAGGGATTTTCTTAATAGATAAACATGGCATCTCCAAAACTGAAGAAGCGGTAGTGTTCTTGGATGGCATGGTGATAGGCATCTAGGACTAAGTCACGACCGGAAAAGGCAGAAACTAGCATAACAAGAGTTGACTTGGGTAGGTGGAAGTTGGTTGAAAAAGCATCCACAACCTTCCAGTCATAGCCTGGTTTGATAAAGATATTGGTCCAGCCAGAATCAGCCTGGATTTGCCCATTAAACTTGGAACCGATGGTTTCCAGTGTGCGGATAGAAGTGGTTCCTACAGCGATGACACGGCCTCCATTTTCCTTAACAGAGCGAAGGGTGGCAGCTGCTTCCTCAGAAAGTTGGTAAAATTCGGAGTGCATTTCATGTTCGTCCAGATTGTCAACAGAGACAGGTCTAAAGGTTCCGAGTCCGACGTGAAGAGTGAGATAAACCAGATGAACACCCTTGGCTTGGATTTCTGCTAGCAGTTCTTTAGTAAAGTGGAGACCAGCAGTCGGTGCAGCAGCAGAGCCACTTTCTTTAGCGTAGACCGTTTGATAACGTTCACGGTCATTCAGTTTTTCATGGATATAAGGTGGTAGTGGCATTTCTCCCAGACTTTCCAAAACTTCTAGGAAAATTCCTTGGTATTCAAAGCGGACAATGCGGCCCCCGTGGGTCAATTCTTCCGTAACGACAGCGCTGAGGCGACCATCTCCAAAATTGATGCGAGTACCGACCTTGAGGCGTTTGGCAGGTTTAGCGAGGACTTCCCACTCATCACCACTAGTATTTTTGAGCAGGAGAAGCTCCACATGACCTCCGGTCTCCTCTTTTTGACCATAGAGGCGGGCAGGGAGAACGCGGGTATCATTCATAACGAGTGCATCTCCAGGTTCCAGCATATCAATAATGGAGTGGAAGTGTTTATCCTGCATTTCTCCCGTTTCCCGGTTTACGATGAGAAGCTTGGAGGCATCTCGTTTTTCAAGTGGCGTTTGGGCAATCAATTCCTCAGGCAAGTGGAAATCAAAATCAGCTGTATTCATTTTTTTCATCATTCTTTCTAAGTTCTAATCTTATCCATTATAACACGTTTCAAGTTTGGGCGCTCTTTTTTTAGAAATTAAATCGTTTTCACTTGACAAAAATTGGTCTATACCATATAATAAATATAGATTAAAACGGAGGATGAAAAGATGAAAGTTATAAAAGTTGAAAATCAAGTCGAAGGTGGAAAAGTAGCTTTTGAGATTTTGAAGGAAAAATTGGCCAATGGCGCTCAAACATTAGGACTTGCGACAGGGAGCAGTCCACTTGAGTTTTACAAGGAAATCGTTGAGAGTGACCTTGATTTTTCAAATCTAACCAGTGTAAACCTTGATGAGTATGTGGGACTTGACGGAGACAATCCTCAGTCTTACCGTCATTTTATGCAAGAACATTTATTCAACCAAAAACCATTTAAAGAAAGCTTCTTGCCTCGTGGGATTAAGGACAATGCTGAAGAAGAAGTTGAACGCTACAATCAAATTTTGGCTGACCATCCTGTTGATTTACAAATCTTGGGAATTGGTCGCAATGGACATATCGGCTTTAATGAGCCTGGTACTCCATTTGACAGTCAAACGCATCTAGTAGAACTTGACCAGTCTACTATCGAAGCCAATGCTCGCTTCTTTGAGAAGATTGAAGACGTCCCAACCCAAGCCATCTCAATGGGGATTAAAAACATCTTGGATGCTAAGTCAATTATTCTCTTTGCATACGGTGAGTCGAAAGCAGAAGCTATTGCTGGAACAGTATCAGGCCCAGTGACTGAGAATCTCCCAGCAAGTAGCCTACAAAACCACCCTGACGTGACGATTATCGCAGATGCAGAAGCACTAAGCTTACTTGAAAAATAAATTCAGAACCACTTGCTCTTTTGAGTAAGTGGTTTTTTATAGTTTTCATGAGTCAATAGAAAAAAGTGGTATAATAGAATGGTAGAACAACTAGACCTAGTTAGGTTCAATTTTTACTATTTTATGATATACAGGGAGAGAATGAAAGTATGCTATTAGAAAATAATTTGATCAAAGACAATATACGAGCGGATAACCAAAGCTTTCTCTATTATTTACACGAAGAAAACGTATTTGATAAGCAGTCTCTAGCTGATTTGTGTCATTATATAGAGAAGTTGGATTCTATAAGTATAGAGTTATTAAGGGATCTTCATTTTATTGAACAGCAAATCCTTCGTCACCTTGTTTACCATTTTGATAACAATGACTTGAGTAAGATTTCGAATCTTCCTATTGATTACTGGGGATATCTTGAGCCTTTCGAACATGCTGTGGAAAATTTGTATGAATATGATTTAGAGTAGATGAGATGTGTAATTTATACATAGGGAAAAGGTAATAATTTCGAGTTTTCTCTTGACATTTATTCATTTTGCATGTAAAATAGAATAGATCTTGAACTTGAAGGGAGTGAAAAAAATGTCTAAAACAGTAGTACGTAAGAATGAATCTCTTGACGATGCACTTCGTCGTTTCAAACGTGCGGTTACTAAAGCTGGTACTCTTCAAGAAACACGCAAACGTGAATTCTATGAAAAACCTTCTGTAAAACGTAAACGTAAATCAGAAGCAGCTCGTAAACGTAAAAAATTCTAATTTGAAATGAAAGGCTAGACTTGTCTAGTCTTTTTATTTTCAAATAAATACTGTAAATCCTGCAAAAAAAGGAAACTTCCACCTAGAATCTGATATAATAGTAGAAAGAACTCTATTGAAGGAGGAAATTATGTCGGTTTTAGTAAGAGATGTCATTGAAAAACTCAGACTAGATATTGTCTATGGTGAAGGCGAATTACTTGAAAAAGAAATCAATACTGCGGACATTATGAGACCTGGTCTTGAAATGACGGGCTATTTTGATTACTATACACCAGAACGGATTCAGCTGTTAGGGATGAAGGAGTGGTCCTATTTAGTTGCTATGCCTGCCCAGAACCGTTATCAAGTTTTGAAGAAAATGTTTCTACCTGAAACACCTGCGGTTATCGTTGCTCGTGGTTTGGTAGTGCCAGAGGAAATGTTGAGGGCTGCTAGAGAATGTAAGATTGCGATTTTAACCAGTCGAACAGCAACCAGTCGTTTATCTGGAGAACTTTCCAGCTACCTTGATTCCCGTTTGGCTAAACGTACCAGTGTGCATGGTGTCTTGATGGACATCTATGGCATGGGGGTCTTGATCCAAGGGGATAGTGGTATCGGTAAGAGCGAGACAGGTCTTGAGCTTGTGAAACGTGGACACCGTCTAGTAGCAGACGATCGTGTAGATATTTATTCTAAGGATGAAATGACTCTTTGGGGCGAACCTGCTGAAATCTTGAAGCATTTACTTGAGATTCGTGGAGTTGGGATTATCGATATCATGAGTCTTTATGGTGCAAGTGCTGTAAAAGATTCTTCACAAGTTCAGCTAGCAGTTTATTTGGAAAATTATGATACGCATAAGACCTTTGACCGTCTAGGAAACAATGCCGAAGAACTCGAAGTTTCTGGTGTAACGATTCCGCGTATCCGTATCCCAGTAAAAACAGGACGCAATATCTCCGTTGTTATTGAGGCAGCTGCCATGAACTATCGTGCTAAAGAAATGGGCTTTGATGCGACGCGTTTATTTGAAGAACGCTTGACAAATCTAATCGCTCAAAATGAGGTGAAACATGATTAATCCAGTCGCATTTGAAATTGGTCCCTTTGCTATTCGTTGGTATGCTTTGTGTATTGTAGCTGGTTTGGTTCTGGCAGTCTATCTTGCCATGAAAGAAGCTCCTAAAAAGAAAATTCTATCAGATGATATTTTGGATTTTATCCTGATTGCTTTTCCAGTAGCTATTTTAGGTGCTAGGCTATACTACGTACTCTTTCGCTTAGATTATTATCTGCAAAATCCAGGTGAAATCATCGCCATTTGGAATGGTGGTTTGGCCATTTATGGAGGTTTGATAGCGGGTGCTATTGTCCTTTATATCTTTGCAGATAGAAAGCTGATTAATACTTGGGATTTCTTAGATATTGCAGCACCGAGCGTCATGATTGCCCAGAGTTTAGGGCGCTGGGGGAACTTTTTTAACCAAGAAGCCTACGGTGCAGCGGTAGATAGTTTGGATTATTTGCCAGGCTTCATTCGTGACCAGATGTATATTGACGGTAGCTACCGTCAGCCGACCTTCTTATATGAGTCGGTTTGGAATCTGATTGGATTTGCTTTGATTCTGATTTTTAGACGAAAATTAAAGGGAATCAGACGTGGTCATATTACGGCATTCTACTTGATTTGGTATGGCTTTGGTCGTATGATTATCGAAGGGATGCGGACGGATAGTCTCATGTTCTTTGGTCTGCGAGTTTCCCAATGGTTATCAGTTGTCCTTATTGGACTCGGTATTTTTATCATACTTTATCAAAATCGAAAGAAAGCCCCTTTCTATCATACAGAGGAGGAAAAATAAATGTTAGAAGTTGCATATATTCTTGTTGCGATTGCTTTGATTGTCTGTTTAGTCTATTTGACAATCACGATTCAAAAAGCAGGTCGTATGATTGATGAGACAGAGAAAACCATCAAAACGTTGAGCTCAGATGTGAATGTTACCTTGCATCAGACCAATGAATTGTTGGCTAAGGTCAATGTGTTAGCAGACGATATCAATATAAAAGTTGCGACGATTGATCCACTTTTTACGGCTGTGGCTGACTTATCTGAGTCAGTATCTGATCTCAACCAACATGCACGTGTTTTAGGTAAAAAGGCTTCATCTGCTGGTTCAAAGACCATTAAAACAGGTGCAAGCTTGTCCGCTCTTCGTGTCGCAAGTAAATTTTTCAAAAAATAAAAAAGGAGAAATCTTATGGGAAAACTATCCTCTATCCTTTTAGGAACAGTTTCAGGTGCTGCTCTTGCTTTGTTTTTGACGAGTGACAAGGGCAAGCAAGTTTGTAGTCAAGCTCAGGATTTTCTAGATGATTTGAGAGAAGATCCAGAATATGCTAGAGAGCAGGTTTGTGTGAAACTAACTGAAGTGAAGGGACAGGCAACGGACTTTGTGCTGAAAACAAAGGAACAAGTAGAATCTGGTGAAATCACTTTTGACAGTGTCCTTGGCCAAGCTAAAAACTGTGCTCGACAAGCAACAGAAGCGTCAAAAGAAACCTTTAACAATCTCAAGGAGCAATGGCAAGAACAGTCAACAACTCCAGACGTTGCTGAAGATCAAGAAGAAATCATCATCGATATTACTGAAGTATAATGTATCACCATCTCTGATTTTTGGAGATGGTGATTTTTATCTGCAAGCCTGTCTTTGTGGTATAATAAATACTATGCAGAAAAAACCAACGTCCGCCTATGTGCATATTCCCTTTTGCACACAGATTTGTTATTATTGCGACTTTTCAAAAGTTTTTATCAAGAATCAACCAGTAGATAGTTACCTGAAGCATCTGCTAGAAGAGTTTCGTTCTTATGATATCCAAAAGTTACGAACCCTCTACATTGGAGGTGGGACACCAACGGCTTTGTCAGCTCCGCAATTAGAGGTGCTCTTGGATGGCTTGACTAAAAACTTGGACTTGTCAGTTTTGGAAGAGTTAACCATTGAGGCCAATCCAGGCGATTTGGACGCGGATAAGATTGCGGTTTTGAAACAGTCGCCAGTCAATCGTGTTTCCTTAGGTGTGCAGACTTTTGATGACAAAATGCTGAAAAAAATTGGGCGCAGTCATTTGGAGAAGGATATTTATGAAAATATCGACCGCCTCAAACTGGCTGGTTTTGACAATATCTCCATCGACTTGATTTATGCTCTACCCGGTCAAACTATGGCTCAGGTCAAGGACAATGTAGCTAAGGCCATTTCGCTTGACATTCCTCATATGAGTCTTTATAGCTTGATTTTGGAGAATCATACGGTCTTTATGAACCGCATGAGACGAGGGAAATTGCCCCTACCTAAGGAAGAGTTAGAAGCGGAGATGTTTGAGTACATTATCGCAGAGCTTGAGCGAGCTGGTTTTGAGCATTATGAGATTTCCAATTTCTCTAAGCCTGGCTTTGAAAGTCGCCACAATCTCATGTACTGGGATAATGCCGAGTATTATGGTATCGGTGCGGGTGCTTCAGGTTATGTGGACGGAATTCGTTATAAAAACCACGGTCCTATCCGCCACTATCTCAATGCGGTAGAGGCAGGAAATGCTCGGATTACAGAAGAACACCTGAGTCAAAGGGAGCAGATGGAAGAAGAAATGTTTTTGGGACTCCGCAAGAAATCCGGGGTTTCCATGGCGCGATTTGAGGAAAAATTTGGACGATCCTTTGATGGACTTTATGGCGAAATCATCAGAGACTTGGTTCAACAAGGTCTTATGCAGATCGATGGTGATCGTGTCCGAATGACAAAGAGGGGTCTCTTCTTGGGAGACACCGTAGCAGAACGATTTATTTTGGAGTAGAACAATGGGCTTAACTTATCAAATGAAAATGAAGATTCCTTTTGATATGGCGGACATGAACGGTCATATCAAACTTCCAGATGTGATTTTGCTGTCCCTGCAAGTATCAGGTATGCAGTCGATTGAACTGGGAGTTAGCGACAAGGATGTGTTAGAACGTTACAATCTGGTCTGGATTATTACAGATTATGCGATTGACGTGGTTCGCTTGCCTCGCTTTGCTGAGGAGATTACGATTGAAACAGAAGCATTGACTTACAATCGTCTTTTTTGCTACCGCCGTTTCACTATCTATGATGAAGCAGGTCAAGAAATCATTCGCATGGTAGCAACCTTTGTTCTCATGGACAGAGATAGTCGGAAAGTTCATGCTGTCGAACCGGAAATTGTTGCTCCTTACCAGTCTGAGTTTGATAAAAAACTCATCCGTGGGCCAAAGTATACAAATCTAGAAAACCCGTTCAGTAAAGACTACCATGTTCGTTTTTACGACTTGGATATGAATGGTCATGTTAATAACAGTAAGTACTTGGATTGGATTTTTGAGGTCATGGGGGCCGATTTTCTAACCAAGTATATTCCAAAGAAAATTAATCTCAAGTATGTCAAAGAAGTGCGACCAGGTGGCATGATTGCTTCAGCTTATGAACTCAAGGGACTAGAAAGCAAGCATGAGATTATCAGTGATGGCGAGATCAATGCCCAAGCTATGATTACGTGGCAAGAAATTGAAGGCAATTAGAAAGGACGATATGGCTTATAAAGGTTATTTAATTGATTTAGACGGAACCATTTACAAGGGGAAAGACCGGATTCCGGCGGGTGAGGCTTTTGTCCATGAGTTACAAAAAAGAGAAATTCCCTACCTCTTTGTGACCAATAATACAACTCGTACTCCTGAGAGTGTACAAGAGATGTTGGCTAAGAATTTTAATATCAACACGCCTTTATCAACTGTCTACACAGCAACTCTGGCAACCATCGACTATATGAACGATTTGGGACTGGAAAAGACAGCCTATGTCATCGGTGAAGCGGGGCTCAAGGATGCCATTCAGGCAGCCGGTTATGTCGAAGACAAGGAAAATCCAGCCTATGTGGTAGTTGGACTGGACTGGCAAGTCGACTATGAAAAATTTGCGACGGCGACTCTAGCCATTCAAAAGGGGGCTCACTTTATCGGAACCAACCCTGACCTCAATATCCCGACGGAACGTGGTCTTTTGCCTGGTGCTGGTTCACTAATTACACTTCTTGAAGTAGCAACACGGGTCAAACCAGTATATATCGGGAAACCGAATGCGATCATCATGGACAAGGCGGTTGAGCACTTAGGTTTTAAAAGAGAAGAATTGCTCATGGTTGGGGACAATTACCTGACGGATATCCGAGCAGGGATTGACAATGGTATTCCAACGCTCTTAGTGACAACAGGTTTTACCAAGGCAGAAGAAGTGGCAGACTTGCCAATCGCACCAACTCATGTAGTTTCTAGCCTTGCGGAGTGGAATTTTGATGAAAACTAAACTAACCTTTTGGGGAAGTATGCTCTTTTTCCTCTCCCTGTCTATTCTCTTAACCATTTATCTGGCATGGATTTTCTATCCTTTGGAGATTCAGTGGCTGAACTTAGCAAATCGAGTCTATCTAAAGCCCGAAACCATTCAATACAATTTTCATATCTTGATGAATTACCTGACCAATCCCTTTAGTCAGGTTTTAGAGATGCCAGATTTTCGTTCATCAGCGGCAGGTCTACATCACTTTGCGGTGGTGAAGAATCTCTTTCACCTAGTTCAGCTAGTTGCTCTAGTGACACTTCCAAGTTTCTATTTCTTTGTTAGAAAGATTGTAAAAAAAGGATTTCTACCTCTATATCGTAACAGTATTCTGACTTTAGTGCTATTGCCTCTAGTCATTGGGCTTGTAGGAGTGTTGATTGGTTTTGAACAATTCTTTACTCTTTTCCATCAGATTCTCTTTGTGGGAGATGATACCTGGCTTTTTGATCCAGCAAAGGATCCCGTTATTTGGATTTTGCCAGAGACTTTCTTTCTCCATGCCTTTTTACTTTTCTTTGCTTTGTATGAAGGAATATTTGGTTTCCTTCTCGCTAAAGCTTCAAGGAAATAGTGGAAAAAATTCTGTATTTTTAATAAAAAACGAGAGAAGTTGCTCGACTCCCTATTTATTGTTAGGTTATCCTAAAGATAAACTTGCAAAGCAGGAGATTTTTGCAGAAAACAGTCTATTTTCTATGAAAAAATAGGCTTTTTTTCTAAAAATACCTAGTCAAGCGCTTTATTTTTTTGTATAATAGAAATAGCAAGTATAGATAAAAGAAGAGAAAAGCATGATTACACTATTTTTATCACCGAGTTGTACATCATGTCGTAAGGCAAAGGCTTGGTTAGAGACGCATAAAGTGCCCTTTCAAGAGCATAATATTATGACTAGTCCTTTAACAAGAAAAGAATTACAACATATTCTTTCCTTGACCGAAAATGGTACTGATGACATCATTTCAACTCGTTCAAAAATTTTTCAAAAATTGGATATTGATGTAGAGAGTATCTCAGTATCGGAGTTGCTTCAGTTGATTGAGCAATATCCTAGTCTTTTGCGTCGCCCAATTATTATAGATACAAAACGCATGCAGATCGGTTTTAATGAAGATGAGATTCGTGCTTTTCTCCCTCGTAGTTACCGTAAACAAGAATTGAAAGAAGCAACATTGAGAGCTGGTATAGGATAGATGAACAAACAGTATAGTTACCCACTAGATTTGTCGTGGAGCACTGAAGAACTTGCTTCAGTGCTTTCTTTTTTTAATGATGTTGAAGCTGCCTATGAAGACAAGGTAGAAGCTAAAAAACTGCTAGATTCCTACAAGAAATTTAAGTCTGTGGTTCCGAGCAAAAGCGAAGAAAAACGCTTAGGTCGCGAATTTGAGACAGCGAGCGGTTATTCCTTCTATCATGCAGTTCAATTAGCAAAAGAAAAAAGAGAAGGGAAGATTTCTCTTGGAAACTAAATTTGAATTTGCCAAACAGATTGTGCAGGAAGCTGCAGATTACATTTTGGCCCACATGCAAGAAGATTTGCAGGTCGAGCGCAAGTCTTCGCCTACAGACTTAGTGACACGTTTGGACAAGGAGGTCCAGGAACTCTTGGTTGATCGGATCAAGTCCTCCTATCCTGAGGATTTGATTTGCGCGGAAGAGGGCTGTTTACGTGCTGCAGTCGGTCAAGGTCCTGTTTGGGTGATTGATCCCATTGACGGTACCAATAACTTTGTCGCCCAGCAGGAAGATTTTGCCGTGATGTTGGCTTATTTTGAGGATGGTGTGGGCAAATTTGGTATTATTTATGATGTCATGAAAGGTGATTGTTACCATGGTGGTGGTGCCTTTCCTCCTTGCCGCAATAATGATCCCTTACCGCCTTTTAAAAAGAAACCTCTTCAAGAATTTTTAGTTGCCGGCAACTCAGGTATGTTTGAGAGCAATGAGTGGGGCTTGGCGGATTTGGGGCGAGCAGCGTTGGGTGTCCGTGTATATGGCAGTGCGGCCATTAGTTTTGCCAAGGTTTTATCGGGTCGTCTTTTGACTTATATTACCTACCTGCAGCCATGGGATTACGCTGCGGCCAGTATCTTAGGGGAAAGTCTGGGTTATCGCCTTCTTACGGTATCGGGTGAGCCCGCTGATTTTAAAACGCGTCAGCCTGTCATGATGGTGCCAATCGAGATGCAAGAAGAGATTCAGTCTTATATCTACGAAAGGAAAGAAAACTAAATGCAATTTCCAGAAGGATTTGTTGAAAAATATGAAGCGATACTAGAAGATGAGGCAAGAGACTTTCTTGCCTCTTTTAAACAAGAAGCGGTTTCGGCTTTTCGGGTCAATCCCTTAAAAGAAAGTCAGTTATCGTTTGCTGATGCTATTCCCAATACACCTTGGGGGTATTATGGTAAGGTTTCTGGGAAGTCACCAGAGCACGTGACAGGTTTCGTTTATTCGCAAGAGCCTGCAGCCCAAATGGCGGCCCAGGTAGCTCAACCCCTTCCCGGTATGAAGGTTTTGGACTTGGCGGCAGCACCAGGTGGAAAATCCACTCAACTAGCAGCTTATCTGGCTAATCAAGGAGTCCTTGTCTCCAACGAAATTTCAAGCAAGCGAGCTAAGATTTTAGTGGAAAATATGGAACGGTTTGGAGCTACAAACGTAGTCGTGACCAATGAGTCTGCGGATCGCTTAGCCAAGGTCTTTAAAGGATACTTTGATGTGATTGTCCTTGATGCTCCTTGCTCGGGTGAAGGGATGTTCCGTAAACAACCAGATGCCATGGATTATTGGAACATCGACTATCCGAATCAATGTGCCAGTCTCCAAAGAAAGATTTTAGAAGATGCAGTCACCATGCTTGCTGAGGGTGGCCGTCTGGTCTACTCGACCTGTACTTGGGCACCAGAGGAAAATGAAGAAATCGTCCACTGGTTGCTGGATACTTATGATTTTGAACTGCTTCCAGTCGAGCATGTGAACGGTATGGTAGCAGGTATTAATCTTCCTGAAACGGCTCGGATGTACCCTCATCATTTTAAGGGAGAAGGTCAGTTTGTTGCCCATTTGCAATTCAAGGGAGAAAATCCAGCAGCCAAATTCAAAGCCAGCAAGACCAATCTTAGTCGTGAACAGCTGGCCTTGTGGCGGGAATTTGCCCAAAAACATCTCAAAGTGACACTAACTGGCCTTCTACAAACTTTTGGAGACCAACTTTATCTCTTGCCAGAGATGCTACCTGATCTAGGGAAACTCAAAATTGCCCGAAATGGGCTCCATCTGGGTACTTTTAAGAAGAAACGCTTCGAACCAAGCTTTGCTCTCGGATTAGCCTTGAAACCAAGCCAAGTAAAACAAAGTGTCGAAATCAATGATAAGGACTTTGTAAAATATGTGGCTGGTGAGACTGTTCAATTGTCTGAAGCTCGACCAAATGGTTGGTACCAAGTTCTGGTTCAAGGAAACGGATTAGGCTTTGCCAAGGTAACGGGAAATGTTTTGAAAAATTATTATCCAAAAGGACTCAGATTCAGGTGAAAAAGCTAGTCAAAGAGCCTATTCTATGTTATAGTGGAAGTATGAGTTTTTTCTGATAGTCTTTCATTATTACTTATATTATACGATGGAATTGTCCGCTCCTAAGAATGACTAGATAAAATAAAGCGGGACAATCATTGATGATAATTGGATGATCAGGACAAACGGAAGAAATCAGAACATTTATCATTATGTTCAAGGAGAATAACAGTGAAAAAAAGAAAAAAGCTCGTCATGTCTCTTGCAGCTCTTTTGATGGCAGGTTCTCTAGCAGGATGCGCTAGCTGGATTGATCGTGGAGAATCCATGACAGCCGTTGGTTCAACTGCTCTTCAGCCTCTTGTCGAAGCGGCAGCAGATGAATTTGGTTCTAGAAACATCGGAAAAACAGTCAATGTTCAAGGTGGTGGATCGGGTACAGGCCTATCTCAAGTCCAGTCTGGAGCAGTTGACATCGGGAACTCTGACGTCTTTGCAGAGGAAAAAGAAGGAATCGATGCTTCAGCTCTGGTAGACCACAAGGTTGCAGTGGCTGGTCTTGCAGTGATTGTAAACAAGGAAGTGGATGTTGAAAATCTCACAACCGAGCAACTTCGCAAAATCTTTACAGGTGAAGTGACCAACTGGAAAGAAGTTGGGGGCAAAGACCTGGCCATTTCAATCATCAACCGAGCAGCAAGTTCTGGTTCACGAGCGACGTTTGATACGGTGGTTATGAATGGCCAATCGGCAATGCAGAGTCAAGAACAGGATTCTAACGGGATGGTCAAGTCCATTGTATCCCAAACCCCTGGAGCCATTTCTTACCTGGCTTTTGCCTATGTAGATGACTCCGTGAAAAGCATGAAACTGAATGGGTATGAACCTACGTCTGAAAATGTAACGACAAATAACTGGCCTTTGTGGTCTTATGAACATATGTACACACTTGGTCAGCCAAATGAGTTAGCTGCTGAATTCCTGAATTTCGTCCTTTCAGATGAAGCCCAAAATGGAATTGTTAAGGGCATGGGCTATATCTCCATCAATGAAATGAAAGTCCAAAAGGATGCTTCAGGTACCGTTACAGCAGTAGAAGGAGGTCAATAATGAATCAAGAAGAATTATCTAAAAAATTACTCTCTCCTTCAAAGAACTCTCGCCTTGAGAAGTTTGGTAAAGGTTTGACCTTCACCTGCCTTTCTTTGATCGTTATCATTGTGGCCATGATTTTGATTTTTGTAGCCCAAAAAGGCTTGTCGACCTTCTTTGTCAATGGGGTCAACATCTTTGATTTCCTCTTTGGACAAACTTGGAATCCTTCAGGGAAACAATTTGGTGCCCTTCCAATGATTTTGGGTTCCTTTATTGTGACGATTTTATCGGCCCTCATCGCAACTCCCTTCGCTATCGGAGCTGCAGTCTTTATGACAGAAGTATCACCAAAGGGTGCAAAGATTTTGCAACCGGCCATTGAACTCCTCGTCGGTATTCCTTCAGTCGTCTATGGATTTATCGGTTTGCAAGTTGTGGTGCCTTTTGTTCGTAGCGTCTTTGGTGGAACTGGTTTTGGGATCTTGTCAGGGATTTTCGTTCTTTTTGTCATGATCCTACCAACTGTAACCTTTATGACAACAGACAGCTTGCGTGCTGTTCCTCGTCATTACCGTGAAGCCAGTTTGGCTATGGGAGCCACTCGTTGGCAAACCATCTGGCGTGTGACCTTGAAAGCAGCACGTTCAGGTATTTTTACTGCAGTGGTCTTTGGGATGGCGCGTGCCTTCGGTGAAGCCCTTGCTATTCAGATGGTGGTCGGAAACTCAGCAGTTATCCCAACCTCGTTAACAACACCAGCTGCGACCTTGACATCTGTACTGACTATGGGTATCGGAAATACCGTCATGGGAACGGTTGATAATAACGTTCTCTGGTCACTGGCCTTAGTCTTGCTCTTGATGAGTTTGGCCTTTAACAGTGTGATTAAATTGATTACGAAAGAAAGAGGAAAGAAAAACTATGCACGCTAAGAAATTAGATAAACTTGCAACAGCTGTCCTCTATACCATCGCGGGTATCATCGTGGCCATTTTGGCATCTTTGATTCTCTATATCTTGGTGAGAGGGTTACCGCATATCTCTTGGTCTTTCTTGACTGGGAAATCTTCCTCTTATCAAGCAGGTGGAGGTATTGGGATTCAGCTCTACAATTCCTTCTTCCTTTTGGTCATTACCTTGATCATTTCTGTTCCCCTGTCTATGGGAGCTGGCGTTTTCCTCGCTGAGTATGCCAAAAAAGGACCTGTGACCAATTTTATTCGTACTTGTATTGAGATTTTGTCTTCTCTACCATCAGTCGTTGTGGGTCTCTTTGGTTACTTGATCTTTGTAGTCCAGTTTGAGTATGGTTTTTCAATCATTTCAGGTGCCTTGGCCTTGACGGTCTTTAACCTCCCTCAGATGACTCGAAATGTTGAGGACAGTTTAAAACACGTTCACCATACGCAACGTGAGGCTGGTTTGGCTCTTGGAATTTCTCGTTGGGAGACTGTGGTCCATGTGGTCATTCCAGAGGCCCTTCCAGGTATCGTAACGGGTGTTGTCTTGGCATCTGGCCGTATCTTTGGTGAGGCCGCCGCTCTTATCTATACGGCAGGACAATCCGCTCCAGCCCTTGACTGGTCTAACTGGAATATCCTCAGTGTGACCAGCCCCATCTCAATCTTCCGTCAAGCAGAAACCTTGGCTGTCCACATCTGGAAGGTCAACAGTGAAGGAACCATTCCTGATGCTACCATCGTATCTGCTGGTTCTGCCGCCGTGCTCCTCATCTTTATCTTGATTTTTAACTTTGGAGCACGCAAACTCGGAAGCTACCTACACAAGAAATTAACCGCTGCCTAAAGGAGAAGCCATGTCAAAATATAACTGGGATGAAAAGCATATCATCACCTTCCCTGAAGAACAAGTGGCCCTCTCTACTAAGGATTTACATGTTTACTATGGTAAAAATGAATCCATCAAGGGCATCGATATGCAATTTGAAAAAAATAAAATTACAGCCTTGATTGGTCCTTCTGGATCAGGGAAATCTACCTATCTTCGCAGTCTCAATCGGATGAATGATACCATTGATATTGCCAAGGTCACAGGTCAAATCCTCTACCGAGGGATTGACGTCAACCGTCCAGAAATCAATGTCTATGAGATGCGCAAGCATATCGGAATGGTCTTCCAACGTCCAAATCCATTTGCTAAGTCTATTTACCGCAACATCACTTTTGCTCATGAACGTTCAGGAGTTAAGGACAAGAAAGTCCTTGATGAAATTGTAGAAACCTCTCTGAGACAGGCTGCCCTATGGGATCAGGTCAAAGATGACCTCCACAAATCAGCCTTGATGCTTTCTGGTGGTCAGCAACAACGTCTCTGTATCGCTCGCGCCATCTCTGTCAAGCCAGATATCCTCTTGATGGATGAACCGGCGTCAGCCTTGGATCCGATTGCGACAGCCCAGCTGGAAGAAACCATGTTGGAATTGAAGAAGGACTTTACCATCATCATCGTTACTCACAGTATGCAACAGGCTGCGCGTGCAAGTGACTACACAGGATTTTTCTACCTGGGTGATTTGATTGAGTACGATAAGACATCCAATATTTTCCAAAATGCTAAGTTACAGTCAACCAATGACTATGTAACGGGACACTTTGGTTAGAAAGGAAACGGTATGTCAGAAGCGATTTTACAGGTGTCAGACCTGTCCGTTTATTACAATAAAAAGAAGGCCTTGAATAGTGTTTCCCTTTCTTTCCAACCTAAGGAAATAACAGCCTTGATTGGTCCTTCTGGATCAGGAAAGTCTACCCTGCTCAAAGCTATCAACCGCATGGGCGATCTAAATCCTGAAGTGACAACAACGGGATCAGTGGTCTATAATGGTCACAATATCTACAGCCCCCGTACCGATACGGTTGAATTGCGTAAGGAAATCGGGATGGTCTTTCAACAGCCCAATCCCTTCCCTATGTCTATCTACGAAAATGTTGTCTATGGTCTGCGTATCAATGGAGTCAGGGACAAGCAAGTTCTTGATGAAGCAGTAGAAAAGGCCTTGCAACGTGCTTCTATCTGGGATGAAGTAAAGGATCGTTTGCATGATTCGGCCATTGGTCTCTCAGGTGGACAACAACAACGTGTTTGTGTTGCTCGTGTCTTAGCAACCAGTCCGAAAATTATCCTCTTAGATGAACCAACTTCAGCTTTGGATCCTATTTCTGCAGGTAAGATTGAGGAAACCTTGTATGGTCTGAAAGATAAATACACCATGCTCTTGGTGACGCGTTCGATGCAACAAGCCTCACGTATCTCTGATAAAACAGGATTTTTCCTAGATGGGGATTTGATCGAGTTTAACGATACGAAGAAGATGTTCCTAGACCCACAAAACAAGGAAACAGAAGATTATATTACAGGAAAATTTGGATAAGGAGTTGAATGATGTTACGATCTCAATTTGAAGAAGATTTGGAGAAATTGCACAACCAGTTCTATGCTATGGGACAAGAAGTGCTCTCGCAGATCAATCGTACAGTGCGTGCCTTTGTCACGCATGACCGTGATTTGGCAAAAGAAGTCATCGAAGACGATGCAGAAGTAAATGAATATGAAGTGAAGTTGGAAAAGAAATCATTTGAAATGATTGCTCTCCAACAACCTGTTTCGCAAGACCTTCGTACCGTCTTGACCGTTCTCAAGGCAGTGTCAGACGTGGAACGCATGGGAGATCATGCAGTGTCTATCGCTGAGGCGACCATTCGTATGAAGGGAGAGCAACGTATCCCTTCTGTTGAAGAAGAAATCAAAAAGATGGGACGCGACGTGAAAAACTTCGTCGAAGCAGCTCTAGATCTCTATCTCAACGGTTCTGTGGATCAAGCCTACGAAGTAGCAGCGATGGACGAAAAAATCAACCATTACTTTGATAGCATCCGTGATTTGGCTACAGAAGAAATTAAGAAAAATCCTGAAGCTATCGTTACAGGCCGTGATTACTTCCAGGTCATTTCTTTCTTGGAACGTATCGGAGACTACGCAAAAAATATCTGTGAATGGGTTGTTTACTTTGAAACAGGTAAGATTGTCGAACTATAAGAAACGGTTTAAATATACAGAAATAAGGCTGATTAAAATAAATCAGTCTTCTTTTTTTATGAAAAGAATTGTTTTACAATCAAAATCTCTAAAAGGGTTGACAACTATTTTTAAAAGAGTTATAATTATTCAGAATTAACAGAAAGGTCGTTTATTTATGAAATTTAAGAAATGGATATTAGTTGTGTGTAGTATGCTTGCCAGCATGATTTTAGTAGCTTGCCAGTCAGGAACAGATAGTTCTCAATCTGCTGTGGACGCTATTAAACAAAAAGGAAAGCTAGTTGTTTCGACCAGCCCAGACTATGCACCGTTTGAATTCCAAGCCTTGGTAGATGGTAAAAACCAGGTAGTTGGAGCAGATATTGATATGGCTCAAGCGATTGCAGATGAGCTTGGGGTTAAACTTGAAATCTCTAGCATGAGTTTTGACAATGTCTTGACCAGTCTTCAAACTGGAAAGGCTGACTTGGCCATTGCAGGAATTAGTGCTACAGATGAGAGAAAGGAAGTCTTTGACTTTTCAATCCCTTACTATGAAAACAAAATGAGTTTCTTGGTTAGAAAAGCCGATTTAGACAAATACAAGGATCTTTCAAGCCTTGCAAGTGCCAATATCGCAGCTCAAAAGGGAACTGTGCCAGAAACCATGGTCAAGGAACAATTACCAAATGCCCAGTTGACATCTTTGACCAATATGGGAGAAGCAGTCAATGAGTTGCAGGCTGGAAAAGTGGATGCTGTTCATATGGATGAACCAGTTGCTCTTAGCTACGCAGGTAAAAACTCAGACCTTGTCGTTGCATCTGTTAACTTGACAATGAAAGATGGCGAAGCCAATGCCGTTGCTATTAAGAAGAATCAATCAGACTTGAAAGCAGTAGTCGATAAGGTTATCCAAAAACTGAAAGATGACGGAACCTATCAAACTTATCTTGAAAAGGCAGCGAAACTAACAGAAGTTGAACAATAAGAAAAAGCAGCGTTGGACTTTAATCCAATTCTGCTTTTATGTATTCTAATAGCTCTTCTAGATTTTCAAGAGTGACTTTGGCAAACTGATAAGGGCAGGTGTCCAAATAAGCCTTCTCAAAAAAGTCTAATTTGAGTGAGCTGTGTTTCAAACTGGCAATCTTAGGATAGTGTCTCAAATCAAGCAAAAGACCATCGTGTAGAGGATAGTGGGGCAAGGGACAGGTGTTTCCTTCAAGCACTTTTTTTATCCGAGCCTGATAGTTCTCTTGAAGGCTCAATCGAGCCAGTCGATTTTTTTCAAATAACTGGCTATCGATGTAAAGAGAAAGAGCCTTTTGCATGATGAGATTGCTGTCATAGTCTAGGATATTTTTGTAGGAAACAAAGGCCTCTTTTAGGGCATTTGGGAGAATGAGGGCGGTAATACGAAGGGCTGGAAAGAGACTAGTTGAGAAGGACTTGATATAAATGACCCGATCTTCAGTATCCAGATAGTGGAAGGTTTGGCCCTTTTTAGAGTCTAAGTCACCTAGATAATCATCCTCTACGATGTAAACACCATACTGGTTTGCTAGATCCAGAATAACCCTTTTTTCCTGATCAGAATAGGAATGACCTAGGGGATAGTGGAAGCGAGGAATGGTATAGAAAAACTTGATTTTCCCAGATTTAAACTGTTCTTCCAGTTCTTCAAGGTTGATGCCATCAATTCGGCGTTCAATGGTCTGGTAGGCTAATCCCTGAGCGACCAAGAGGCGGTTCATCCGGTGGTAAGTCGGTTGTTCGACCAAAATTTCTTCTCCCTCGCTCGGAAAGTTAATCTGAGAAAGGATAAAGAGAGCTTGCTGGGTGCCAGATGTTAGAACCAATTGGTCGGGTTTACAGTAGAGGGCTTGGTCAAAGAGGAGTTGATGGACAGATTGTCTGAGTTCCTCAAGGCCTTCTTGGTTGTCATAGTAGTTGAAGAGGTAGTTTTCTCGGCCTCTCAGGGTTTCGTTGACACAGAGTCGGAAGTCGTCATAGGCACTGGCATGCTCGTCAGTGACTTCGATTTCCAAATCCTGATGCTGTCCTTGTTCCAGAACATAATAGCCACTTTGGGGCTTGGCATAGAGGTATTGTTCATGGCGTAATTCCAGCAGGGCTCGTTGGATAGTGTCCTTGCTACAGTGGAAGTCTTGGCTCAGTTGACGGATAGAGGGAAGCCGGCTACCTGTTGGAAATTTTCCTGATTCGATACCCTTTTTTAGAAAGGAAACGACTGCTTGGTATTTACTTTCTTTCTTCATTCCAGACCTCCGTTGATTTTGTTACATTGTACCTTTTTTTTGCCTCCTTTGCAATGGGAAAAGCATTCCCCCTTTCACAACTAGGAGCAAATGTGGTATACTTAGAAAGTATGATGATTCATTGAACAGAAGATAAGAAAGAGAATGGATAGAAAAGTGCAGGAACCGGTAAAATTATTTCAATACAATACTCTAGGTGCCCTAATGGCTGGTCTCTATGGCGGAACCATGACAGTGGGAGAATTGCTAGAACATGGTGATCTTGGTTTGGGGACTTTGGATTCGATTGACGGGGAGTTGATTGTCCTTGATGGCAAGGCTTATCAAGCCAAGGGATCTGGTCAAACACCTGAAATCGTTGAAGTGGCAGCGGATGCCCTTATTCCCTATGCAGCAGTGGTTCCTCATCAGGCAGAAGTGATTTTTCGTCAGCGCTTTGAGATGACGGATAAGGAATTGGAAAAACGAATTGAGTCCTACTATGATGGGGAAAATCTTTTTCGCTCCATCAAGATTCATGGCGAATTTTCACAAATGCATGTGCGGATGATTCCCAAATCCACCCCTGATACCAAGTTTGCTGATGTAGCGACTCACCAACCTGAATATAGCCGTGAAAATGTATCGGGAACTATTGTTGGGTTTTGGACACCAGAGATTTTCCATGGAGTGAGTGTTGCAGGCTATCATTTGCATTTTATCTCAGATGATTTGACCTTTGGTGGGCATGTGATGGACTTTGTTATCAAAGAAGGAATGATCGAGGTAGGAGCAGTCGACCAGTTGGACCAACGTTTTCCAGTCCAAGATCGCCAGTATTTATTTGCCAAATTTAACGTTGACGAGATGAAGAAAGATATTGATAAGTCAGAATAGGAGAAAAAAATGACAATACATATTATCCTTACCATGATCGCTTTGGTTCTCATTCTAGTAGGTGGGACTTGGTATGCCAAAAAACGGTTTAAAATCTCTCTTGCAGTGATGGGTTTGGGAGCAATCGCATTTTTTGTTTCGTCTCAAGTGTTAGAGAAGATTGTTCACCTTCTGGTACTCCATCCGCAAAAAGATGGAACCATTCCGCTTATGCAGGAGCAGCCTTTCTTATACGTTCTTTATGGAATCGCTATGGCGGCCTTCTTTGAGGAAACAGCTCGTCTTGTCTTTTTTAAATGGTTGGAGAAAAAGAGAAAGCTAGAAGATCGAGATGCTTTGGCTTATGGTTTGGGACATGGGGGCTTGGAGATGCTCTATCTCGGAATGGGAAGCTTGATCAGTTTGTTGATTCTCTTTTCACTCATTCAGTCTTCAAATACTGATGTAGCCAATCTCCTTCCAAAGACTACACTCGAAACGGTCCAGTCTCTTTCTGTATGGCAGGTTTATTTACTAGGAGTTGAGCGTGTGCTTGCTCTGGTTCTACAAATTGGTCTTTCCATCTGGGTCTATCAAAGTATTCGTCAAAAGAAATGGATCTACCTCCTTGCTGCCTATGGTTTGCATGCCTTGTTTGACTTGGCTCCAGCCTTATCTCAAGTGGGATGGATTGCAAATCCGCTTCTAGTTGAGTTTGTTCTTCTCGTAGAACTTTTAGTCTTTATCTGGCTGACAAAATCTACATTTTGGAAAAAATCATAAAAAGAGGGGTGACCTCTTTTTTTATGTAATGATAAAACAAGCTCTTTTTATGGTCGTCAAATGTCTCTAAAAATGGTATAATGGAATGAATTTTGAAAAAGGAAGAGTGACATGTTAGTAAAAGAAAAAATGCTTGAAATCTTAGAAGGAATCGATATTCGTTTTAAGGAACCTTTGAAGACCTATACCTATACAAAGGTAGGAGGTCGAGCGGATTATCTAGTTTTGCCACGCAATCGCTATGAGATGGCCCGTGTCGTCCAATTTGCCAATCAAGAGAATATTCCTTGGATGGTGCTAGGAAATGCTAGTAACATCATCGTTCGTGAAGGTGGAATCCGTGGTTTTGTCATCTTGTGCGATAAGCTTAATAACGTTTCGGTTGATGGCTATACCATCGAAGCGGAAGCAGGAGCGAACTTGATCGAAACAACACGTATTGCCCTCCGTCATAGTTTGACTGGTTTTGAGTTTGCTTGTGGGATTCCTGGAAGCATCGGAGGAGCTGTCTTTATGAATGCGGGAGCCTATGGAGGAGAGATTGCTCATATCTTGCAGTCTTGTCAAATTTTGACCAAGGAAGGGGAAATCGAGACCTTATCTGCCAAGGATTTGGCTTTTGGTTACCGCCATTCAGCTATTCAGGATTCTGGGGCTGTTGTTTTGTCAGCTAAATTTGCCCTAGCTCCAGGAAATCACCAGGTTATCAAGCAAGAAATGGACCGCTTGACGCACCTACGTGAACTCAAACAACCATTAGAATACCCATCTTGTGGTTCAGTCTTTAAGCGTCCAGTTGGGCATTTTGCAGGACAGCTGATTTCAGAAGCTGGCTTGAAAGGCTATCGTATCGGTGGTGTGGAAGTATCTGAAAAGCATGCCGGTTTCATGATCAATGTTGCTGACGGAACGGCCAAAGACTACGAAGACTTGATCCAATCTGTTATCGAAAAAGTCAAGGAACACTCAGGTGTCACCCTTGAGAGAGAAGTCCGAATCTTGGGTGAGAAGGAATAAGGTTGGGGTAGAAAAGTTGCTGCTATAACCATTGTAAAGGGGGTGAAAGCCTATCGTTAGTGAAAATGTATGTAGGCAGTTTAATCTCCTACACGAGGTAGTAGCGGCCTGACAGAGCCCTGATCTGTTAATTTATGAAAAAGAAGGAATTTATGACAATTGAAAAAACCAATTATTGAATTCAACAACGTCTCTAAAGTTTTTGAAGACAGCAACACCAAGGTTCTCAAAGACATTAACTTTGAGTTGGAAGAAGGGAAATTTTACACTCTTTTGGGCGCATCTGGTTCAGGAAAATCAACCATTCTAAATATCATTGCAGGTTTACTGGATGCGACGACAGGGGATATTTTGCTGGACGGTATCCGTATCAACGACATCCCAACCAATAAACGTGACGTTCATACGGTTTTCCAATCCTATGCCTTGTTTCCACATATGAATGTGTTTGAAAATGTTGCCTTTCCACTCCGCTTGCGTAAAATCGACAAGAAAGAAATTGAACAACGCGTAGCGGAAGTTCTCAAGATGGTTCAGTTGGAAGGTTATGAAAAACGTTCCATCCGTAAACTCTCTGGAGGACAACGTCAGCGTGTAGCCATTGCCCGTGCAATCATCAACCAACCCCGTGTGGTCTTGCTGGATGAGCCTTTGTCAGCGCTAGACTTGAAATTAAGAACAGACATGCAGTACGAACTGCGTGAACTGCAACAACGATTGGGGATTACCTTTGTCTTTGTCACTCACGATCAGGAGGAAGCCCTTGCCATGAGTGACTGGATTTTCGTTATGAACGATGGCGAGATTGTTCAGTCTGGAACACCAGTGGACATCTATGACGAGCCAATCAACCACTTTGTTGCCACCTTTATCGGTGAGTCCAATATCTTGTCAGGAACTATGATTGAGGACTACTTGGTTGAGTTTAACGGCAAACGCTTTGAAGCGGTCGATGGGGGGATGAAGCCAAATGAACCTGTTGAGGTTGTCATTCGTCCAGAGGACTTGCGCATTACCCTTCCTGAAGAAGGCAAGCTCCAAGTTAAGGTGGATACTCAGCTCTTCCGTGGGGTTCACTATGAGATCATCGCCTATGACGAGCTCGGAAATGAATGGATGATTCACTCGACTCGTAAGGCCATTGTTGGTGAGGAAATCGGTCTGGACTTTGAACCAGAAGACATACACATCATGCGTCTTAACGAAACCGAAGAAGAGTTCGATGCTCGTATCGAGGAGTACGTAGAAATCGAAGAGCAAGAAGCAGGTCTGATTAACGCGATCGAGGAGGAAAGAGATGAAGAAAACAACCTCTAAACTCTTTGTAGTGCCCTACATGCTTTGGATTGCCCTCTTCGTCCTCGCACCCTTGGTCTTGATTTTCGGTCAATCCTTTTTCAACATCGAAGGCCAGTTTAGTTTAGAAAACTATAAATCCTACTTTGCGTCACAAAACTTGACCTATCTCAAAATGAGCTTCAACTCTGTACTTTATGCGGGGATTGTGACCATGGTGACGCTACTCATCAGTTATCCGACAGCCCTCTTTTTGACTCGTCTCAAGCACCGTCAACTCTGGCTCATGCTAATTATCCTGCCGACATGGATTAACCTGCTCCTCAAGGCTTATGCCTTTATCGGAATTTTTGGTCAAAATGGCTCTATTAATCAATTCCTAGAATTTATTGGAATCGGTTCGCAGCAGTTGCTCTTTACCGATTTCTCCTTTATCTTTGTCGCAAGCTACATCGAGCTTCCCTTTATGATTTTACCGATTTTCAATGTTTTGGACGATATGGATAACAATCTTATCAATGCCAGCTATGACCTCGGTGCGACCAAGTGGGAAACTTTCCGCCATGTTATCTTCCCTCTGTCTATGAATGGAGTGAGAAGTGGGGTTCAGTCTGTCTTTATCCCAAGTTTGAGTCTCTTCATGCTGACACGTTTGATCGGTGGGAACCGCGTTATTACGCTGGGAACGGCTATTGAGCAGAACTTCCTGACCAATGACAACTACGGTATGGGTTCTACCATCGGGGTGATCCTTATCCTGACCATGTTCATCACCATGTGGGTGACCAAGGAAAGGAGAGAACGATGAAAAAATTTGCCAATCTCTACCTAGCCTTTGTCTTTATCATCCTTTATTTGCCAATTTTTTACCTGATTGGTTACGCCTTTAACGCAGGGGATGATATGAACAGCTTTACAGGATTTAGTCTGAGCCATTTTAAAACCATGTTTGGTGATGGTCGCCTCATGTTGATCCTCACCCAGACATTTTTCTTGGCCTTTCTAGCTGCCTTGATTGCGACCATTATCGGGACTTTTGGTGCTATTTACATCTACCAGTCTCGTAAGAAATACCAAGAAGCCTTTCTTTCACTCAATAATATCCTCATGGTTGCGCCTGACGTTATGATTGGTGCCAGCTTCTTGATTCTCTTTACCCAGCTTAAGTTTTCACTTGGCTTTTTGACGGTTCTATCTAGTCACGTGGCCTTCTCCATCCCTATCGTAGTCTTGATGGTCTTGCCTCGTCTCAAGGAGATGAATGATGACATGATTCATGCGGCCTATGACTTGGGTGCCAGCCAGTTTCAGATGTTTAAGGAAATCATGCTTCCTTACCTGACACCGTCTATCATTGCAGGTTATTTCATGGCCTTCACCTATTCGCTGGATGACTTTGCAGTGACCTTCTTTGTAACAGGAAATGGCTTTTCGACCCTCTCGGTTGAGATCTACTCTCGTGCTCGTAAGGGAATTTCGCTAGAAATCAATGCCCTTTCTGCCCTTGTCTTTCTCTTTAGTATTATCCTAGTGGTTGGATATTACTTTATCTCACGTGAGAAGGAGGAACAAGTATGAAAAAACTCTATTCATTTTTAGCAGGAATTGTAGCGATAATCCTTGTCTTGTGGGGGATTGCGACGCATCTAGACAGTAAAATCAATAGCCGAGACAGTCAGAAATTGGTTATCTACAACTGGGGGGACTATATCGATCCCGAACTCTTGGAGAAATTCACAGAAGAAACAGGAATCCAAGTTCAGTACGAGACCTTTGACTCCAACGAAGCCATGTATACCAAGATCAAGCAGGGTGGAACAACCTATGATATTGCCATCCCAAGTGAGTACATGATCAACAAGATGAAGGACGAAGACCTCTTGGTTCCACTCGATTATTCAAAAATTGAAGGAATCGAAAATATCGGACCTGAGTTCCTCAACCAGTCTTTTGACCCGGGCAACAAATTCTCCATCCCGTATTTCTGGGGGACCTTGGGAATTGTCTACAATGAAACCATGGTAGATGAGGCGCCTGAGCATTGGGATGACCTCTGGAAACCAGAATACAAGGATTCCATCATGCTCTTTGATGGGGCGCGTGAGGTGCTGGGACTCGGGCTTAACTCACTTGGTTACAGTCTCAACTCCAAGGATCCTCAGCAGTTGGAAGAGACAGTGGATAAGCTCTACAAACTGACTCCAAATATCAAGGCCATTGTGGCGGACGAGATGAAGGGTTACATGATTCAGAACAACGCTGCTATCGGCGTGACTTTCTCTGGGGAAGCCAGCCAGATGTTGGAGAAAAATCCTAACCTCAAGTATGTCGTTCCGACTGAGGCCAGCAATCTCTGGTTTGATAACATGGTCATTCCAAAAACCGTGAAAAACCAAGATGCCGCCTATACCTTTATCAACTTTATGTTGAAACCCGAAAATGCTCTGAAAAATGCGGAGTATGTAGGCTACTCAACACCAAACCTACCAGCAAAGGAAATGCTCCCAGAGGAGACTCGTGAGGACAAATCCTTCTATCCAGACGCTGATACCATGAAACACCTAGAAGTTTATGAAAAGTTTGACCATAAATGGACAGGAAAATACAGTGACCTCTTCCTACAGTTTAAAATGTACCGGAAGTAGGAGTAGATACAAAGAAAACGAATCAGTCAAGCTGGTTCGTTTTTTATGATGAAATTAATAAATCAAACTTATAAAAGTTTGACCATAACTACACCTTTTTGTATAATAATATATGAGAAATGTAAAGTTAAGCAAATATTATGGGAGGAGAGTTTGTCATGGATATAAAGTTAAACGATATTTTGAATATAAGTGAGCAAAATCAGAGAAAATTCAAGGTGAAATTTAATAATTGGACGGGTGAAAATCCAATTCAGACCTATTTGAGAGACGAAGAAATAATTAATAACTACAACTTATTTTGGAGAACAAATAAGCGATATTTCAATGTTGGAGATATTGTCATAAATTTCATTAAGATTGATAATAACAAATGGTTATTAACTACTATAAAAGAAGTGAGTAAGGAACTTTTTGTTACTGGAGGACAAAATTATGAAGGAATTGAACTAAAGGAATATTCAGCCCTTTTTGGTCGTCTAATTATTAGGTACAGAAAAGAATCTAGAGGTTCAGTTCTAAAGTATGCAACTTGTAAGGAAAAACTTGTGATAGAGCAATTGTTATCAGATTCATTTGGAGGAGAAGAATTTCCGGGATATGATAATATTTCTTTGTCTTACAAAGAATTAGAATTGATTTTACGTTTGAGAAAGAAAGATTGGATAACTGCTTTAGAAAATCAAAAAGCTGTTTATCTTATTACGGATAAGCAGAATGGTAAATTATATGTAGGCTCAGCAACTTCAAACTACGGCATGCTTTTACAACGTTGGCAATCCTATGTGGATAATGGACATGGTGGCAATAAAGAACTTAGGATTTTAGTTGAAAAACAAGGGTTGAATTACGTTAAAGAAAATTTTCAATACTCTGTATTGGAAAACTATAACGGAAAAATAGATGATAAGTTTGTGTTAAAACGTGAATACTGGTGGAAAGAAGTTTTAAAATCTAGGGAACATGGTTATAATGCAAATTAGGAGGGAATATGAATAATCTGAATGATTGGGAAAAAGCTCGTCGAGAAGAAGAATTGAATCAAGAGCTAAAAAGACAGAATAACTTGTTGGAACAGCAGAGATGGGAACAGCAATTTTCTAACCAAAAACAACAGGCAGCACTAGATGAACAAAATCGTCTTGCTCGAGAACAACAAGAAACATTAAAAGAGAGAAATGAGTTAGAACGTCAGAGACAATGGGATGAGGAATCTCGACATCAAAGAGAGTTAGAATTACGTATAGAGCAACAATATAAAGATAATATATTTGATTTAAAAAAACTTTGGGCCAAAGCTGAAACTGAAGATGAGAGAGGGAGAATTCAGATACTCTTAGCAGAAGCAGAAGCTGACTGGAATGAGTATTTGTTGGAGAAAGAGAGAGAAGCAGAAAGAAAACGATTAGCTACAGAGCGATTTCAATTAGAACAACAGGAAGAAAGAGAACAGAATGAATTATTAGAGCGTCGTAGAAAGAAAATAAGTAGAATAAAGTGGTTTTTCGGAATAGCTATAAGCTTACTTTTTTTATTGATAATTGGAACTTTTTTCATAGGAATGACCAAGTCTAAATCATCTCATAACAGTACTAAGCAATCAACTCAATCATCTAATTCAGAAACCTCCACAAGTTCTACAAAGCAAGCTTCTCTTGGTGGTAATAAATCTACAGATAAGCAAACATCAACAACAACATCTCCCACTTCTAGGCCACAAGCTACAAAAGTATATATTGGAAACTACACTGGTCAAAAATTCTCGGATGTTATAGCTGAATTGAAGAGTAAAAATATTCCTGAGAATCATATAAAAGTTGAGGAAGAAGAAAGTGATGAGTATTCTCCCGGTACAATTTTACGTCAGAGTTTGTCAGAGGGAACTTTATATGATTTGAATGATTCATCAGGTATTATTTTGACTGTTGCAAAAAAACGAACTAGTGTTGCCATGCCAAATTATGTAGGTTCGAGTTTAGAATTTAGCAAAAATAATTTAACCAACATTGTTGGTATAAAAGAAGCTAATATTGAAATAGTGGAAGTAGCCAGTGCTCCTGAGGGTACTGCTGAAGGAACAGTAGTTGATCAAAGACCTAAGGCAGGGGAAAAGGTTCATTTGGAAAATACAAGAATTAAAATTTCAATATATAAACCCAAAAATACTCAAACATCACAAAGTAGATCTAGATAAATTAAGAGGTTAATGCAGAAGTTTATGATTCGTTGTCAACAACCTTGACGAACTCCTCCAAAAACGATATAATAAGAAAGTTGAGAATTGATTTTCAGTCATCTTAGTCCAGAGAAATGGCGGTGCTGCGAGCCATCTAAGTTAGAAAGTCATGCTACTCAATCAGACAATTGCATAAGAATAAGAGAATGACAAGTTCATTGAATGAAGGTGGTACCGCGGTTTTTCGCCCTTCGTGATATGAGCTTGTCTTTTGATTTTTGGAGGTGTTTATGAAGACATTTCTCGTGAAACAAAAGTTTCGTCTTGGGGGCGAACGCTTCGATATCAAGGATGATAGAGGAGTAGTGAACTATCAGGTGGAGGGCTCTTTCTTCCAAATTCCTAAGACCTTTACCATCTATGACGCCTATGGTGAGCAGGTCAGTGAAATCAGTAAAGAATTTTTCACCTTGCTTCCTCGCTTTACTATTCAGCTACGAAACGGTTCCAATTTCGTTATTCGTAAGAAGTTGACCTTCTTTCGAGATAAGTATGAGTTTGATGATCTAGGACTTCGTATCGAGGGCAATATATGGGATTTGAATTTCAAATTGTTGGATGACCGCGACCAAGTGATTGCCGAGATTCGGAAAGAGATTTTCCATTTGACCTCAACTTACACCGTAACCGTCTATGAAGACTCTTATGCAGACCTGGTCATTTCCCTCTGTGTCGCGATTGACTATGTGGAGATGCTAGAAAGCCAATCAAATTAAACAAGTAAATAAGGAGATATTATGAAACAACTATCTAGTGCTCAAGTTCGCCAAATGTGGCTTGATTTCTGGGCAAGCAAAGGTCACTCTGTAGAACCATCAGTCAGCTTGGTTCCAGTAAACGACCCAACTCTTTTGTGGATCAACTCTGGGGTAGCAACCCTTAAGAAATACTTTGACGGAACCATTATCCCTGAAAACCCACGTATTACCAATGCGCAAAAAGCCATCCGTACTAACGACATCGAAAACGTAGGGAAGACTGCGCGTCACCATACCATGTTTGAAATGTTGGGGAACTTCTCTATCGGGGATTACTTCCGTGACGAAGCTATCACTTGGGCTTATGAGCTTTTGACAAGCCCAGAATGGTTTGATTTTCCAGCTGATAAACTGTACATGACCTACTATCCAGACGATAAAGATTCTTACAACCGCTGGATTGAAGTAGGAGTGGATCCAAGCCACTTGATCCCAATCGAAGACAACTTCTGGGAAATCGGTGCGGGGCCTTCTGGACCTGATACAGAAATCTTCTTTGACCGTGGAGAAGCATTTGACCCAGAAAATATCGGTCTTCGCCTGCTTGCAGAGGATATCGAAAACGACCGTTATATCGAAATCTGGAACATCGTTTTGTCACAATTTAACGCAGACCCTGCTGTTCCTCGTAGTGAGTACAAGGAATTGCCACACAAGAACATTGATACGGGTGCTGGTTTGGAGCGTTTGGTGGCGGTTATCCAAGGGGCTAAGACAAACTTTGAAACAGACCTCTTCATGCCAATTATCCGTGAAGTTGAGAAATTGTCAGGTAAGGTTTACGACCAAGACGGCGACAACATGAGCTTCAAGGTCATTGCTGACCATATCCGTTCTCTTTCATTTGCCATCGGTGATGGTGCCCTTCCTGGAAATGAAGGTCGTGGTTATGTCCTTCGTCGTTTGCTCCGTCGTGCTTCTATGCACGGTCAAAAATTGGGCATCAACGAGCCTTTCCTTTACAAATTAGTTCCAACTGTTGGAAAAATCATGGAAAGCTACTACCCAGAAGTCCTTGAAAAACGAGACTTTATCGAGAAAATCGTTAAGAGCGAGGAAGAGTCATTTGCCCGTACCCTTCACTCAGGTCAACACTTTGCAGAAACCATTGTAGCTGACTTGAAAGCTAAAGGACAAAGCGTTATCGCTGGTTCAGATGTCTTCAAACTCTACGACACATATGGATTCCCAGTTGAATTGACAGAAGAAATCGCTGAAGAAGCAGGAATGACTGTAGACCGTGAAGGCTTTGAAGCAGCCATGAAGGAACAACAAGAGCGTGCGCGTGCATCTGCTGTCAAAGGTGGATCTATGGGTATGCAAAATGAAACCCTTCAAAACATCACTGTAGAAAGTGTCTTCAACTACAATGCTAGCCAATTGTCTTCTAAGTTGGTGGCTATCGTGGCTGACAATGCAGAAGTAGAAGCTGTTTCTGAAGGAACTGCCTCTCTTATCTTTGCGGAAACTCCATTCTATGCTGAAATGGGTGGACAAGTAGCTGACCACGGTCAAATCTTGGACGCTGCTGGAAATGTCGTGGCTACTGTGATAGATGTTCAAAAAGCACCAAATGGCCAAGCTCTTCATACTGTTGAAGTTCTTGCTCCTCTTGCTTTGAACCAAGAATACACCTTGGCTATTGACAGCAATCGTCGTCACCGTGTCATGAAAAACCACACTGCGACTCACTTGCTCCATGCGGCCCTTCACAATATCCTTGGACACCATGCGACACAAGCAGGATCTCTGAACGAAGTAGAATTCCTTCGCTTTGACTTCACTCACTTCCAAGCTGTAACTCCTGAAGAGTTGCGCGCCATTGAACAGCAAGTCAATGAGAAGATTTGGGAAGCCATCGCAGTGGAAACTGTTGAGACAGATATTGACACTGCTAAAGAAATGGGAGCTATGGCCCTCTTTGGTGAGAAATACGGTAAGGAAGTTCGTGTTGTTACGATTGGTGACTACTCAGTGGAACTTTGTGGTGGTACCCACGTTGGCAACACTTCTGAGATTGGTCTCTTCAAGATTGTCAAAGAAGAAGGAATCGGATCAGGAACTCGCCGTATCTTGGCAGTAACTGGTAAGGAAGCCTTTGAAGCTTATCGCGAACAAGAAGACGCTTTGAAAGCCGTCGCATCAACCTTGAAAGCCCCTCAACTCAAGGAAGTTCCTCATAAGGTTGAAGGGCTTCAAGAACAACTCCGTCAGCTTCAAAAAGAAAATGCAGAATTGAAAGAAAAAGCCGCAGCCGCAGCCGCAGGCGATGTCTTCAAGGATGTGATGGAAGTCAACGGTCACCGTTACATTGCAAGCCAAGTTTCTGTATCAGATGCAGGCGCCCTTCGTACCTTTGCGGATAACTGGAAACAAAAAGACTACTCTGATGTGCTTGTCCTAGTTGCAGCCATCGGTGACAAAGTCAACGTTCTTGTAGCTAGCAAGAGCAAAGACATCCACGCAGGTAATTTGGTAAAAGAATTGGCTCCAATCGTTGATGGACGTGGTGGTGGTAAACCAGACATGGCCATGGCAGGAGGAAGCAACCAAGCGAAAATTCAAGAACTCTTGGATGCAGTAGCAGGTAAATTGTAAGACAATAAAGATCTATCCATTTGGGTAGGTCTTTTTGCCTACTTAAAAAGCCAAATCCGCTTGGATTTGACTTGTAACTGATAGGTTTATTTTGTTGCCCAGACACTGACTGAACCCGCTGCTACTGGAAATTCTCCATACCCTTCAGCATTGATTGTAACTTGTGCTGGATGATTTTCAAGGAGATCAACAAAAGTCTGCTCAGCCCATTCTTGACCGACAAACATGGATTTGCTGTTTTCTTGGTCATTTGAGATAAGGACAGCGATCGGGGATTGGTTTTCAGCGCCTGAACGAACCCAACCGATACAGTTGGCATCGTCAAAGTAGTCTGTTTGCTCTCCATAAGCCAAGTCTTTTCGGATGGCTAGGAGACGGTCAAGAACTTCTCTGAAATCTTGTTGAGCAAATTGCCCTGAAATGCCATAATAATCTCCGTAAAAGATACATGGAAGCCCATCTTGACGTAATAGAATAAGGGCATAGGCTGCTGGTTTAAACCATTCTTCAACAGTCGATTCGAGGGCCTGTCCTCGTTGGGTATCGTGGTTGTCTACAAAGGTCACAGCCTTATCGGGTTTTAGTTCAACCAAGCTATCTGTGAAAATGTTACGAAGGTCGAAGCTTGCTCCAGCATGGCTAGCTTCAAAGAGGTTTTGGTGGAGGCGAACATCGACAAGGTCAAAACGTTCTTCTACTTTCTCGAGATAGTCTAGGTTAGCTTCCTTGTCAGGGTTCCAAAATTCCCCAAAAACATAGAAATCTTCTCCGTATTTTTCCTTCATATCACGGATGAAATTGCCCATAAAGAAGGAGTCGATGTGCTTAACGGCATCCAAACGGAAACCAGCCACACCAGTCGTTTCCATGAACCAGTCAGCCCAGTCATAGATGTTTTGGATGACTTCAGGGTGCTTAAAGTCCAGGTCAGCGTACATGAGATAGTCGTAGTTGCCGTTTTCGTTATCGACCAATTCCTCATTTGCCCAGCCTTTGTTGTCCCCCTGGATCAGGTAAATGCCAGATTTACGGCGCTTGGCATCGTAGTCTGTACCTGTGAAGTGGTACCAGTGCCAGTGGAAGTCATTGTAGGTATCTTGGCGACCATCGAAAGTAAAGTGAGTCCAGCCATTGATAGTAAAGGGCTCGCTTAGTTGAACGGTACGATCCTCAGGGTCCACTTCAATAACCTGAAAGGCTTCCATATGATCGGCAGCAGCCTTGTGATTGAGCACCACATCGGCCATAGGTTGAATTCCCTGTGCTTTTAGGGCTTGAATGGCTTGAAGATAGTCTTCTTTAAACCCATACTTGGTACGGACAGTTCCTTTTTGGTGAAATTCGCCTAGGTCAAAAAGATCGTAAACACCATAGCCGACATCTTTTTCGTTGGTTGCCTTGAAGGCAGGTGGCATCCAGACATGGCTGATACCAAGGTTTGCTAGGTGCTCTGCGTCATTTGTCAGTCGAGCCCAGTGTTGGCCGTCGTGAGGCAGATACCATTCAAAGTATTGCATGAGTGTTTGATTTTGCATGATGTTTCCTCTTACTTGTCAATGTTGAGTTTTATTCTACCATAAAGTTTAGAACTAGGCAAACGTTTGCGCAAGATTCTATACTCATTTCTGAAATTGTCTATTTTTATCGATTAAAATCTCTCTTTCCATTATAAGGGAAAGGATGTTTTGGTGAAAAAGTAAATGGCATAAACTTATTTGAACAAAAATGACACTCAGTAAACTAAAGTACAACTGGTTAAACGGTTTCTTTTTTGAGAATTGTCACAAAATTTGTTATAATAGTAGCTATGAATAGAATCAGGGTCAGCAGACGTGTTGAAAAAAAGCTAGCTAAGGGTCTAGTTCTTTTGGAAGCAAGTGATTTAACAGATATTGAACTGACGGATCAGGCAGTAGAAGTTCTTAGTCAAGACGGAAGGTTTTTAGGGAGTGCCTATCTTTCTCAGCAGAACAAGGGAATCGGTTGGTTCATCAGCAAGGAAAAGGTTCGTTTCAATCAAGCCTTTTTTGAAATTCTGTTTCGTAAGGCCAAGGAAGCTAGAAAGCCTTATCATCAGGATGACTTGACCACTGCTTTTCGCCTTTTTAACCAAGAGGGGGATGGTTTTGGTGGTCTGACTGTTGATCTCTATGGAGATTATGCTGTTTTTTCTTGGTACAACTCCTTTGTTTACCAGATTCGTGAGCTGATCGTAAAGGCTTTTAAGGAAGTTTTTCCTGAGGTCTTGGGAGCTTATGAAAAGATTCGTTTTAAAGGTCTAGACTACGAGTCTGCCTCTGTTTATGGTGAGGAAGCGCCAGACTATTTTACTGTTCTTGAGAATGGCGTGCTCTATCAAGTCTTTATGAATGATGGTTTGATGACAGGGATTTTCCTGGACCAGCATGAGGTTCGTGGGAGTCTGGTTGACGGTCTAGCCATGGGCAAATCCTTGCTCAATATGTTTTCCTATACGGCTGCCTTTTCTGTTGCTGCAGCTATGGGAGGCGCTAGTGAGACGACTTCTGTCGACTTGGCCAAAAGGTCTAGAGAGCTGTCAGAAGCTCATTTTCAGGCAAATGGGCTCAGCACGGATAATCATCGTTTTATCGTCATGGATGTCTTTGAGTACTTCAAGTATGCCAAGCGAAAAGGCTTGACCTATGATGTGATTGTGCTTGATCCGCCGAGCTTTGCCCGCAATAAAAAACAAACATTCTCTGTAGCTAAGAACTATCACAAGTTGATTTCCCAAAGTCTAGAGATTTTAAATCCGGGAGGGATTATCATTGCCAGTACCAATGCTGCCAATGTTTCCCGCCAGAAATTTACAGAACAAATTGATAAAGGTTTTGCAGGAAGAAGGTATCAGATCTTGAACCAATATGGTCTTCCAGCAGACTTTGCCTATAATAAAAAAGATGAAAGCAGTAATTACCTCAAGGTGATTAGTATGAAGGTTAGTAGATGAAATTAATCGTTTCAGTAATGCCAAGAAGTTTAGAAGAAGCGCAAGAACTGGATGCCACTAGGTATGAAGATGCCGATATCATTGAGTGGCGTGCGGACTTTCTTACAAAGGACGCTATTTTACAGGTAGCACCTGCAATCTTTGAGAAATTCGCAGGCCGCGAACTTGTCTTTACCCTTCGGACTCGCTATGAGGGAGGAGAAATCGAACTGTCTTCTGAGGAGTATGTTCAAATCATTAAGGAAGTTACTCAGCTCTATCAGCCGGATTATGTAGATTTTGAGTATTTCAGCTACAAGGACGTTTTTGAGGAAATGTTGGATTTTCCAAATCTTGTTTTGAGCTATCATAATTTCCAGGAGACACCTGAAAACATGATGGAAATTTTGTCTGAGTTGACCAGCCTTTCTCCCAAAGTAGTCAAGGTATCAGTTATGGCCCATACGGAGCAGGATGTTTTAGACCTGATGAACTACACTCGAGGATTTAAAACACTCAACCCTGAGCAAGAGTACGTGACCATTTCCATGGGGAAAATGGGCAAGGTATCACGCATTACTTCAGATGTGACGGGTTCAAGTTGGTCATTTGCTAGTCTGGATGAAGCGAGTGCCCCAGGTCAGATTTCGCTATCAAACATGAAGAAAATCAGGGAGATTTTGGATGAAGCTTGATGGCTACACACGTATGGCAGCTGTTGTTGCAAATCCCATCAAACACTCTATTTCACCCTTTATCCACAATAGGGCCTTTGAGGCGACAGCTACCAATGGTGTCTATGTGGCTTGGGAGATTGAAGCGGGTGACTTGGCAGAAACAGTCGCCAATATTCGCCGTTACCAGATGTTTGGGATTAACCTGTCTATGCCCTATAAGGAGCAAGTGATTCCTTATCTGGATGAGTTGAGTGATGAAGCTCGTTTGATTGGGGCGGTCAATACTGTTGTCAATCATAATGGCACTTTAATTGGATATAATACAGATGGCAAGGGATTTTTTAAGAGCTTGCCTTCTTTTACAATCTCGGATAAGAAAATGACCATTCTGGGCGCAGGTGGTGCGGCCAAATCAATCTTGGCACAAGCCATTTTGGATGGCGTCAGTCAAATTTCAGTCTTTGTGCGTTCAGTTTCCATGGAAAAAACAAGACCTTACCTAGACAAGTTGCAGGAGCAAACCGGCTTTAAAGTGGACTTGTATGCTTTAGAAGATCTTTCTGACCTGCAAGAAAAGATTGCCGAGTCGGACCTGCTCGTCAATGCGACCAGTGTTGGGATGGATGGCCAGTCGTCGCCAGTTCCAGAAAGTATCAATTTGCCAGAGGCTCTCTTGGTCGCAGATATCATTTACCAACCCTTTGAGACGCCATTTTTGAAATGGGCTAGAAGTCAGGGCAATCCAGCTGTCAACGGCCTGGGGATGTTGCTCTATCAAGCTGCTGAAGCTTTTCAACTGTGGACAGGTAAAGAAATGCCGACAGAAGAGATTTGGCAGTCCTTAATAGAAAAATATAAATAGTGAAAAGGAGACCATACTATGAAAATCAGAATCGATATTCCGCATCATCCTTATTATATTCAGATTGAAAAAGGTTGTCTAGCTCAGGCTGGTCAATGGTTGCGAGAACTCTGGCAACCTCAAAAAGTGGTTATTGTAACCGACAACCATGTAGCTTCTCTCTATGCAGAGAAGGTTAAACTCAGCCTAGAAGATGCTGGTTTTCAGGTAGCTGTTTTTGACTTTTTAGAAGGCGAAGAACGAAAAAATTTAACAACTGTTCAGAAAGTCTATGAATTTCTAGTCAAGCAGGGGTTGACTCGTAGCGATGGAATTGTGGCTCTTGGTGGAGGTGTTGTTGGGGATCTGGCTGGTTTTGTAGCCTCTACCTATATGCGGGGCATTCACTTTGTTCAGATTCCGACTAGTTTGACTGCCCAGGTTGATTCTTCTATCGGTGGAAAGACGGGTGTCAATACTCCTTTTGCTAAAAATATGGTGGGTACCTTTGCTCAACCAGATGGGGTTCTGATTGATCCGCTTGTCCTTGAAACGCTTGGAAAAAGAGAGTTGATTGAAGGAATGGGTGAGGTTATCAAGTACGGCTTGATTGAGGATCCAGAACTGTGGGCTCTCTTAACGGACCTGGATGGTTCTGTTGAGAGTATACTGGAACATGCGGAGACTTTGATTGAACATTCTTGTCAGGTGAAGCGCAAGATGGTGGTCGAGGATGAGTTGGATAACGGTGTTCGGCTTTACCTCAACTTTGGACACACTATTGGCCACGCCCTTGAAGCAACAGCTGGTTACGGCAAGGTCATGCATGGTGAGGCTGTGGCTATGGGCATGGTTCAGATTTCCAAGGTTGCTGAGGGAAAAGGACTCATGCCAGAAGGAATAACCCAGTCCATCAAAGAGATGTGCCAGAAATTTGGTTTGCCTGTTGACTATGAAAACTGGGATGTTGACAAGCTTTATCAGGCTTTGACTCATGACAAGAAGGCACGTGGCAACACCTTGAAATTGGTCTTGGTACCAGAGCTTGGTTCAGCGACCATTCACCCAGTTTCTCTGGAAGAGATGAAAGACTACTTGGTAAAATAAGGAGAACGTATGAGATATTTAACTGCAGGAGAATCACATGGTCCTCGATTGACGGCTATCATTGAAGGAATTCCAGCTGGACTTCCTTTGACAGCTGAGGATATTAATGGAGACCTTAAACGCCGTCAGGGTGGTTACGGTCGTGGTGGTCGTATGAAGATTGAGAGTGATCAGGTTGTCTTTACATCGGGCGTTCGCCACGGGAAAACAACAGGGGCTCCTATTACCATGGATGTCATCAATAAGGACCATCAGAAATGGCTAGATATCATGTCTGCGGAGGACATTGAAGACCGCCTCAAAAGCAAGCGGAAAATCACCCATCCTCGTCCAGGTCACGCCGACTTGGTAGGGGGCATCAAGTACCGTTTTGATGATTTGAGAAATTCCTTGGAACGTTCATCAGCTCGTGAAACCACCATGCGAGTTGCTGTTGGGGCAGTAGCCAAACGTCTCCTGGCTGAACTGGATATGGAGATTGCCAACCATGTCGTGGTCTTTGGTGGCAAGGAAATCGATGTACCTGAAAATCTGACAGTCGCTGAGATTAAGGAACGAGCTACCCAGTCTGAAGTTTCTATTGTCAACCAAGAGCGGGAACAGGAAATCAAGGACTATATTGACCAAATCAAACGTGATGGTGATACCATCGGTGGGGTTGTGGAGACAGTCGTCGGAGGTGTTCCAGTTGGCCTTGGATCCTATGTTCAATGGGACAGAAAATTAGATGCGCGATTGGCACAAGCAGTTGTTTCTATCAATGCCTTTAAAGGGGTGGAATTTGGTCTCGGCTTTGAAGCTGGTTACCGAAAAGGCAGCCAGGTTATGGATGAAATTCTCTGGTCTAAAGAAGACGGCTATACTCGTCGTACCAATAATCTAGGTGGTTTCGAAGGTGGTATGACCAATGGGCAACCAATTGTTGTTCGTGGTGTTATGAAACCCATTCCCACTCTTTACAAACCATTGATGAGTGTGGATATCGAAACCCACGAACCTTACAAGGCAACCGTGGAGAGAAGTGATCCGACCGCCCTTCCAGCTGCAGGTGTAGTCATGGAAGCCGTTGTAGCAACGGTTCTGGCGCAGGAAATCCTTGAAAAATTCTCATCAGATAATCTTGAAGAATTAAAAGAGGCAGTTGCCAAGCACCGAGACTATACAAAGAACTATTAAGGAGTCCTTATGGCAAAAACCATCTATATCGCAGGTCTCGGTTTGATTGGTGCTTCGATGGCACTCGGTATCAAGCGCGATCATCCTGATTATGAAATTTTAGGTTATAATCGCAGTCAAGCTTCAAGAGACATTGCCTTGGAGCGGGGAATGATAGACCGTGCGACGGATGATTTTGCTAGTTTCGCTCCTCTAGCAGATGTTATCATTCTGACCTTGCCAATCAAACAGACCATTGCTTTTATTAAGGAGCTGGCAAATTTAGATTTGAAGGAAGGCGTCATTATCTCGGATGCGGGCTCAACCAAGTCAGCTATTGTAGATGCGGCGGAGGAATATTTAGCTGGCAAGCCTGTCCGCTTTGTCGGGGCTCATCCCATGGCTGGTAGCCACAAGACAGGGGCTGCCTCTGCGGATGTTAATCTCTTTGAAAATGCCTACTATATCTTTACTCCATCTAGTTTGACTAGTTCAGACACGCTTGAGGAAATGAAGGACCTACTTTCAGGTCTCCATGCTCGTTTCATTGAAATTGATGCCAAGGAGCATGATCGGGTGACTTCACAGATTAGCCATTTTCCCCATATCTTGGCATCAGGTCTCATGGAGCAAACAGCAGTCTATGCTCAAGGACATGAGATGACAAGGCGCTTTGCGGCGGGTGGTTTTCGAGATATGACCCGGATTGCGGAGAGTGAACCAGGTATGTGGACTTCCATTCTCTTGTCTAATCGCGAGACTATCCTAGAGCGGATTGCAGATTTCAAGGAACGCTTAGATGAGATAGGTCAGGCTATTAGCAAGGGGGAAGAAGAGCAGATTTGGAACTTTTTCAACCAAGCGCGAGAACAACGGCAGGCCATGGAAATCCATAAGCGTGGTGGTGTGGATAGCTCTTACGACCTCTATGTCGATGTTCCCGATGAAGAAGATGTCATCTTGCGGATTTTGGAATTGCTACGTGGGACTTCCTTGGTCAATATCCACATCAATGAAGAAAACCGTGAAGACGTTCACGGGATTCTCCAAATTTCCTTTAAAAATGCTCAGGATCTAGAACGTGCTGAGCGCTTAATTTCAGAAAATACGGACTACACAGTCGTCATCAAATAAGGAGAAAAACATGTCAAATATTTACGATAGTGCAAATGAACTCAGTCGTGGGTTACGCGAATTACCAGAATACAAGGCGGTCAAGGCAGCAAAAGATGCCATCCAAGCAGATAATCAAGCTAGCAAGATTTTTGCAGACTACCTTGCTTTCCAACAAGAAATCCAAGTCATGGCGCAAACAGGACAAATGCCAGATGCCTCTTTCCAAGAAAAGATGCAGTCTTTCAGCAAACAAATCCAAGAGAACGCTCTTTTGTCAGATTTCTTTGCCAAACAGCAACAATTGTCCATTTACCTTTCGGACATTGAAAAAATTGTCTTTGAACCTGTTTCAGAATTATTGAAATAGTATTTTATCTGTATAAAAGCCAGAAATTTCAGGAATTTCTGGCTTTTTTGTGATAAAATAAGAAAAAGTATTACAAGTATGAGGTCAACTATGAAACTAAAAACAAACATTCGCCACTTACATGGCAGTATCCGGGTTCCAGGTGACAAGTCTATCAGCCATCGTTCGATTATTTTTGGAAGTTTGGCTGAGGGCGAGACTAAGGTTTATGATATTCTGCGTGGAGAGGATGTGCTTTCAACCATGCAGGTTTTTCGTGACCTTGGTGTTGAAATTGAGGACAAAGATGGGGTTATTACCATTCAAGGGGTTGGAATGGATGGCTTAAAAGCTCCGCAAAATGCCTTGGATATGGGTAATTCTGGCACCTCGATTCGCCTGATCTCAGGTGTACTTGCTGGTGCAGACTTCGAAGTAGAGATGTTTGGAGATGATAGTCTTTCTAAACGTCCTATGGATCGCGTGACGATTCCACTGAAAAAAATGGGCGTCAGCATTTCAGGGCAAACAGAGCGAGACCTGCCTCCTCTTCGCTTAAAAGGAACGAAAAAACTTACACCTATTCACTATGAGTTGCCAATCGCCTCTGCTCAAGTCAAGTCTGCCTTGATATTTGCGGCTTTGCAGGCTCAGGGGGAGTCCGTTATTATCGAGAAAGAATGTACTCGTAACCACACCGAAGATATGTTACAACAATTTGGTGGTCATTTAAGTGTGGATGGCAAGAAAATCACAGTTCAAGGGCCACAAAAACTGACCGGACAAAAGGTAGTTGTTCCAGGAGATATTTCCAGTGCCGCCTTTTGGTTGGTCGCAGGTTTGATTGTGCCGAATTCTCGTGTGGTACTTAAGAATGTCGGTATTAACGAAACACGTACAGGTATTATCGACGTCATCCGTGCTATGGGTGGAAAATTAGAAATAACTGAAATCGATCCAGTCGCTAAATCAGCAACCCTGACTGTCGAATCTTCAGACCTGAAAGGAACAGAGATTGGCGGAGCTTTGATTCCACGCTTAATTGATGAATTGCCCATTATTGCCCTTTTAGCGACACAAGCGCAAGGTGTAACGGTCATTAAGGATGCTGAGGAACTCAAGGTCAAGGAAACAGACCGCATTCAGGTGGTGGCAGATGCTTTAAATAGCATGGGGGCGGATATCACTCCTACAGCAGACGGGATGATTATCAAAGGGAAATCAGCCCTTCATGGCGCTAGAGTCAATACGTTTGGTGACCATCGAATTGGAATGATGACAGCCATTGCAGCCCTCTTGGTTGCGGATGGAGAAGTGGAACTTGACCGTGCTGAAGCCATCAACACTAGCTATCCTAGCTTCTTTGATGATTTGGAGAGCATGACTCATGGCTAAGGTATTACTTGGATTTATGGGGGCAGGCAAGTCGACAATCGCTAGAGGCTTGGACCCAGACTATATCGATATGGATGCCTTAATCGAGGAACATTTGGGCATGTCCATTGCGGATTTCTTCGCTGAAAAAGGAGAAGTGGCCTTTCGTCAAGTAGAGTCAGAAGTCCTAGCTGACTTACTAAAAACGGACCGAGTTGTGTCAACTGGCGGAGGAGTTGTCATTTCTCAGAAAAATCGCGACTTGCTCAAAACCAATCCTGATAACATCTACCTAAAAGCAGATTTTGAAACCCTCTACCAACGTATCGCAGCTGATAAGGACAATCAGCGCCCGCTGTTTCTAAATAATAGTAAGGAAGAACTAGCAGCTATTTTCCATGAAAGACAAGCTTGGTATGAGGAAGTAGCCAGTCGGGTTTTGGATGTGACCAAGTTAAGCCCAGAGGAAATTATAGAGGAACTGAGATGAAAATTGCCTATCTAGGTCCCAAGGGATCTTTTTCGCATCATGTTGTGCAGACAGCCTTTCCCAAAGAGGAATTGCATGCCTTTGCCAATATCACAGATGTTATCAAGGCCTATGAACAGGGCTTGGTGGACTATTCTGTGGTGCCAGTTGAAAATTCTATTGAGGGTAGCGTTCATGAAAGCTTGGATTACCTTTTTCATCAGGCTCGCATCCAAGCAGTTGCAGAAATCGTTCAGCCCATTCACCAGCAGCTGATGGCAGTTCCAGGTCAGTCAAAAATTGAGAAAATCTTTTCCCATCCTCAGGCTCTGGCTCAAGGAAAGAAATTCATCGATGTGCACTATCCAGAGGCTCAAATCGAGGTGACTGCTAGTACAGCCTACGCGGCCCGCTTTATTTCGGAACATCCAGATCAGCCTTATGCAGCCATTGCTCCTAGAAGTTCAGCTGAAGAATATGGCTTGGAATTAATTGCAGAGGATATTCAGGAAATGGAAGCCAATTTCACACGTTTTTGGGTGTTAGGGGCAGAGATACCGAAGGTTCCTTTGAACTCACAAGCTGAAAAAATGAGTTTGGCCTTGACCTTACCAGACAACCTACCTGGTGCTCTTTACAAGGCACTTTCGACTTTTGCTTGGAGAGGGATTGACTTAACAAAGATTGAAAGTCGCCCCCTTAAAACAGCCTTGGGAGAATACTTTTTCATTATTGATGTGGACTATAGTGACAAAGAACTGGTTCATTTTGCTAGACAAGAACTAGAAGCTATTGGAATCCAGCACAAGATCCTGGGAATCTACCCGATTTTTACCATAACTGATATAGAAAAGGAGAGTCAATGAGCAAAGAAAATCCTTTAAGTCATCACGAGCAGTTACGTTATGACTATCTCTTCAAAAATATTCATTACCTCAACGACCGTGAACGGAGGGAATTTGATTATCTGCAACAGAAAATGGCAGGTCTCAAGTCTGAAGTTCACCATTTCCACCAAGAAGAAAAAGAAGAAACTTGGGGTAGAGACATTGATCTTCCGACTTATGGCAGTAGAAGCCGGTCTAAGAAACGTGAAAAGGTAGCTCCTCAACCTAAAGTCAAAAAGAAAAAGAGAAGAATTCGCTTCAAACGAATTTTGACTTGGTTCTTGCTGTTGATTACATGTGTGGCTGCAGGGATGATTTTCATGTTTCTTCGAGGGTTCCAGTCAGCAGCCAATCCAACAAATAAGCCTGCTGACGCCAAGGCAGCTCAAGTAGAGGTCTTTAACGGTCAGGATACCAAAGATGGTGTGAATATTTTAGTCATGGGGACAGATGGCCGTATCGGTCAAAATAGTGCAGAAACCCGTACTGACACAATCATGGTACTGAATGTCAGCGGATCGGATAAGAAGATCAAGCTAGTCAGCTTTATGCGTGACAACTTAGTTTATATCGACGGGTATAGTAAGATTGTAAATGGCCAGAAACAGACGGATAACAAACTAAATGTTGCCTATGAACTTGGGGAACAAGAAGGGCAAAAAGGGGCTGAAATGGTCCGCAAGGTTCTAAAAGACAACTTTGATTTGGATATTAAGTACTATGCCCTAGTTGACTTCCAGGCTTTTGCAACAGCTATTGATACCCTATTCCCTGACGGAGTAACGATTGATGCTCAATTCTCAACATTGAATGGTCAACCTTTAACAGAAGCCACAGTTGGAGATGACCTTCATTCAACAGAGACAGAGTCCCCAACTCAAACTATCAAAGTTGGAAAACAGCAGATGAATGGCTCCACCTTGCTGAACTATGCTCGCTTCCGTGATGATGACGAGGGAGACTACGGCCGTACCAAACGTCAGCAACAAGTCATGTCAGCAGTTCTTGAGCAAATCAAAGATCCAACCAAGCTCTTTACGGGATCAGAGGCACTTGGAAAAGTCTTTGGCATGACATCAACAAATCTACCATATAGCTTCTTGTTGACCAATGGCTTATCTGTCCTAGAAGGTGCTCAAAATGGCATTGAAAGACTCACCGTCCCAGAACTTGGTGACTGGGTGGACGCTTATGATATCTATGGTGGACAAGGACTTCTAGTAGATCAAAATAAATATCAGACTAAACTCGCCCAAATGGGAATGAGATAGAATACTTTTATTAAGAAAACTCAAAAGAACTTAGTAAAAATTATATTCCAAATATAAAAAAAGAGTATTTCTGAAATGGAAATGCTCTTTTTATGTTATATAGTGGTTTCCAGAACCACATTCATTATATTCTAACTTGAAATCCTTTTAAGAAACTTGTTAAGAGAATATGACAAAGTGAAGGTTTTTGAATCGAGACCAAATGAAAAATTTATATCAACAGTTTTTAGTTGATGAAAAGAATTTTTTGCGTACTACTAGATTTTTAACTACCTGATGAATCTTCAATTTGACTATAAGGGTAATAATATAATGCTTGTGGTATGCTATAAGTAAATCAGTACATGATATATTTGTAAAATATCATAAAGGAGATGCCATGAAGTCATTTAAAATTATAGGAATCATTTTAGCTAGTTTGTTGTTTATCGTTGGATTAAGCATAGGAGGATATAAAGTAATGAAACAAGCAGAACACGATGAGATGGTTAGGGTTGTCAAGGGTGAGGAAGTCAAAAAGATTATAGAAGATGATTTGAAAGAAATGGACCAATTTTCTTTAACAAATAGAGGGAAAATAAAGTCTTATCAAATTGATGATAAATCCATCAATCAAAGTCCAATGGGAGGAATCAAATTTAAAATTTATATAAATAATGACGAAGAATTATATGTATTTTTCACTATTAATAAAGATAGAAGTAGCGGAAAGTTAGTTAATGATGGCGGAGGAAACTCTGCTAAATTTGAAAAAATGATAACGGAGGGGAAAAGTGAGTAGACAGTATAGTGATCATGAGCGTCAAAAAATTGCCAATGAAGAGTATACAAGTTATTCTGAAACAGATCCCTTGAAAATCAAAAACGATAAAGGAAAGAAAGAAACCATCGGCACAGTTCGTCAAGTTATAGAAAACGAGACTGGATTGAAGGTTTACGTAGTTGAGAGTCCAGACCAATCTGAAGTGTCTGTTCTCTTCGAAAGTTCAAAAGCGCCAAGTCAAGTGAGGATGGAAAATCCAATCTTTATGGTATACTATAAGTAAATCAGCGCATGACATATTTGTAAAATACCATAAAGGAGATGCCATGAAGATATTAAAAATTATAGGAATTGTATTAGCTAGTTTGTTGGTTATCGTTGGATTAAGCATAGGAGGATTTAAAGTAATGAAACAAGTAGAACACGATGAGATGGTGAGAATTGTTAAAAGTGATGAAGTGAAAAAGATTATTGAAAACAAACTTAAATATCTAGATAGTGAGGCCTTAACAAAAGAAGGTACAATAAAATCGTATGAAATTGATATCGACTCAATTAAGCATAATCCCATGGGCGGAATTGATTTTAAAGTATATGTAAATTCAGATAAAAAACTAAGAGTAATGTATGGATTAGAGAAAGATAGCAATACCGGAAAAATTGGATATTCAGGTGGCGGTTATTCTGCTCAACTTGCAGAATTGTTAAAAAAGGTGAAAAAATGATACAAAAATATACGGAACATGATAGACAAAAAATTGCTGCTAGAGAATATACGGAGTATACGAAAGATGATCCAATTGATATTGGAACTGATAACAATCCTAATGTAATCGGCACAGTCCGTCAGGTGATCGAAAACGAGACAGGAATAAAGGTTTACGTAGTTGAGAGTCCAGACCATTCTGAAGTGTCTGTTCTCTATGAAGGTTCTAAAGCGCCATTTGAAGAAGGATGGGAAGTGGATTGGCTTGAAAATGACCTTCCCATGGCTCATAATATTTTGAAAAGTGAAGAAGGAGTGACTTCTCAGTTGAAGGCGGCTGCTTCTATCTTAGATGATCTTATGATGTCCTATCCAAATGCTAAAATCTCAGTTTATGGTCACTCTCTTGGCTCTATGAATGCCCAATACGCCCTAGCTAATGTTAGGGACATTTCACGTATCTCAGGAGCTTATATCTACCAAGGACCGAATATCTATCCAGTCTTGACCAAAGAGCAACGGCAACGAGTAGATGCGATGAAGTATCGTATTCATAATTACGTTGATGATAAGGATATGGTTCCTATAGGTTATCCTAAAAATAGAATGGATAGTGTCGGTGTTGTTGGGATTATGCATCATGTAGATTCGAAACAACAGGTAGATTTTATATATTCTCAACACTTGTGGGGTGGCTATGTTTTTAATGAAGATGGTAGTCTTAAAATTAAGAATGATCGTTCATCTTTTGAAAAACGTTATTCATCTGGTCTAGATAAGGTTTCCAGTGGCTTGTATAACTATGCAAAGGCTAAAGAGGCATTGGCTTCAGGAGGTTACACAAGTAATGAGGAAATCTTTTTAGACTCCGAACAGGCCTTAACGATTTCATCGGGATTGCATGAAGTCGCAAATGCTGGTCAGGAAGAGATTCGCTCCATAGTTCGTAAAGCTCACCAAAAAGCAGAGAAAATAGTAGAGAGTACCTATCAAGTTCCTTTTGGTTTTATTTTGTCACCTACAGAGGTGGCGACAGCCTATTCTGACGGAGGAGTATCTCGTACGACAATCCTAGATGACCTTGATTATTATTTCTATCCAAAAATCAAAAAAGCAGAAAAATTAGCCGAAGATTTTCAAAGTTTAGAAAAGCAAATAGCAGATGGTGTCCAAAAGACATTAGATAACGATAAAGAGTTAGCAGGGAATTTTAAAGAATGGATGAAAATCAAGTAATCTGGGAGGAATTAAGAACAAAGCAAAACAATCTAGATTTATTAGATGAAAGCAATCGTTCTATTCGCCAACAAAGAGAAAAACAATTTGAAGACCTTCAACAAAAACGGAATCAATTGTTACATATGATGGAGAGAAAGTACCAGATGGTCCAGCATATCTTAGGACAAGTGGACGTGGATACTACTGAAGAAAGAGAACGGTTAAACAGAATAGCTTCGCACTTTAGTCAGACAGTATCCATGGGATTTACAAGAAATCAGCGCGCTTTGGAGCAAAGGTTTGAAAAAGAAGAGATTGAGTATAGACAAGAACGACGAAAATTAGAAGATGATATAGATGCATTACATCGTCAAAAGATGAAACTCGATCAAGAAAAAAGGAAGGGATAATCTATGTTTGATGGAATGATTAATGACTTCTTCTCGGGAGTGAATAATAATATGACGGAGATTCAGAAGGGACTAGAACGTTTACTAATCAGCCATATCTATGCACCAGTCAAATTGAATGAGCGTAATAATTTGATGTCTGATGGGGATATCAAAATCAAAGCAGAAGCGCAAGCAACGAAGACAGCACTGGGGATGATTTCTAGTCAAATCGATACAACGATGAAGGGTCCTTATTCAACAAAGGTTGTTGAGACTTTGAAGACGAAAGAAAAAGATTATGATACGATTGTGTAGAGAAAAAATTTCCCCCCTTTGGAATGAGATAGAATACTATAAAAAAATCAAAGTTTGAATCACCAGTGAAAAAGTGGTTTAGGCTTTGATTTTTCTTAGTATCTGATGGATTTTTAGGGCTTTTTTATGGTATAATAAAACGATATAACTCGTTATTGGACAGAAGAGGAGAGACATGAGTGATTTGAAAGCGATTCAGGCTCGTAGTCTGGAAATGGCTGAATATTTCGTCGCATTTTGTAAAGAACATGATTTGTTGTGCTATCTCTGTGGTGGAGGAGCTATTGGCGCCCTTCGTAATAAGGGCTTCATTCCTTGGGATGACGATTTAGACTTTTTCATGCCACGTAAGGACTATGAAAAATTAGCAGAACTATGGCCCCGTTATGCAGATGAGCGTTATTTCTTGTCAAAGAGTAACAAAGATTTTGTAGACCGTAACCTTTTTATTACCATTCGTGATAAGGAAACCACTTGTATCAAGCCTTATCAGAAGGATTTGGATTTGCCACACGGTTTGGCCTTGGATGTTTTACCTTTAGATTATTATCCTAAAAATCCAGCTGAGCGTAAGAAACAAGTTCGTTGGGCCCTGATTTATTCACTCTTTTGTGCGCAAACTATCCCAGAAAAGCATGGTGCAGTCATGAAATGGGGAAGTCGTATTTTACTGGGTTTAACTCCTAAATCTCTACGTTATCGCATTTGGAAAAAAGCTGAAAAAGAAATGACCAAGTATGGTCTGGCTGAGAGCGATGGAATTACGGAATTATGCTCAGGTCCCGGCTACATGCGAAACAAATACCCGATCGCATCCTTTGAAGACAATCTTTTCTTGCCATTTGAAGGAACTGAGATGCCTATTCCAGTTGGCTACGATGCTTATCTCAGCACTGCTTTTGGGGACTATATGACACCGCCACCAGCAGACAAGCAAGTACCGCATCATGATGCTATTATAGCAGACATGGACAAGAGCTACACAGAGTACAAGGGAGAATATGGAGCATGATGGGAGAAAAAATAAGCGTTATCGTTCCAGTCTACAATGTAGAAGCCTATCTGGAGCGATGTGTGGAGTCGATTCTTCAACAGACTTATACCCATTTTGAGTTAATCCTAATCAATGATGGTTCAACTGATTCTAGTGGACAGATCTGTGATCACTTAGCATCTCAGTATGAGAATATCAAGGTTTATCATATCGAAAATGCTGGTGTTTCAAATGCTAGGAATATGGGAATTCAGCTAGCGACGGGTTCTTGGGTTACCTTTATTGATAGCGATGATTTCGTTACCCAAGATTACCTAGCTACTTTAGCGAGTGCAGTTGAAGGGTTGAATGTAGGCTTTGTTATTGCTCCTCTGCACCATATCAAAAACGGCATTGTAACAGACCTACCTTCACATTCTGGAAAAACAGAACTCTGGTCAACAGAAGAAACCATGAAGGAACTACTGATGACTACCAGAACATCATTTTTTCCAGTTGCAAAACTGTTTAAGAGAGACCTGCTTGCGGATGAAAAGTTTAATACTAATTATCACCTAGCTGAAGATGCCTTATTTTTAACTGAATTGCTACTAAAGACAAGATGCAGTTGCGTATTTATTGACAAACCTGTTTATTATTATGATCATCGTGAGGGAAGTGCAACGACATCTGTTAATCGACATGTATTTGACACGATAGAAGTTTATCAGCAAATAATTGCTCAAGTTTCACAAGCCTTCCCTAATTTAAAATACGAATTAATAAATAGAGAATGTTGGTCGTACATCACAGTTTACGATAAAATTATCTTTACTTCACGTGAAGAGTATCAAAAGGAGAAAGCTGAGCTGAGGACTTGGATTGTTCAGCACCGTCGCGAAATATGGAAGGATGCTTATTTCACTACTTTTCGCAAGGTAGCGATCCTATCACTTGTCATTTCTCCATGGCTATATAAGAAAATTGTTGGATTGAAAAACTAATATCATGAGAAGGAGTTGAAAATGAATTTTTCAAAAATGGATGAATACTTTGAAAAATCAAAACTATGGATTGCGTATCTATTTGTTTTCATTTCGATTTTAAGTATGAGTTCACTGGTTTATAAGATAGCAAATCCCCTCTACAAGGGATTATCAGCGATTGTAGTGCTTTATATTTGCTATACCTTATTGTTTAAGTGGAAAGAAATCACAGCAGATCGTAAATTTCTATCCTTATTTGGACTCTTAGCTGGAAGTCATATGCTATCAGCTATTTTCAATCGTTCTGGACATCTGATTGGAAATGTGATTGAAATCCTCTTCATGGTAACCTATGTTTTATTATTTACTATGTTACAATCAGGGCAACTTAAAAAATTATTTGACTGGATTGCCTATACGGTTCAAATTGTATCTTTTTCTTCAGCAATTTTTGCGTTTGGTTTATTGTTAAGTAGAGTCCTTATCCTATTTAAGATTGGCGAACAATCTTATTACTATGGTGTCATGAATGGCCGTCTGTGGGGGATTGTCAATCCAAATGCTAGTGCGATATTTTCATACATTAGCATTATTTTGGCTATGTATTTGATCCATAAAGGAAGTAAATATTCTGTTTATCTTAAACTGAACAATGTGATTCAATTCGTTTACTTCGCAACGATGCAAAGTCGAGGAGCCTTACTTTCTTTACTTCTCATGATTGGACTCTATAGTTTCTTTGCTACTAGAGGAAGTATCGTTAAACGATTCCTCACTTTTATAGTTGCTGGTTTGCTGATTACTGCAACTAATATTGGATTAAGCTATGTAACTTCAATCTATATCTCATCTGAAACTGCGACTGTCTTAGATTTAAACAAAGGACAATCCTATGCTGAGACAGATTCATCTGTTACTAAGAAGAACGGTGAGCTCCATCTGATCGAAACAACACCAAGTGGTAGAACCTATATCTGGAAAAATGCCATCAAGATGGGAAGTGCCAAACCAATTTTTGGTTATGGTGTACGAAACGTTCCAGATTACTACACAGAATATTTCAGTAAATTTGAGATTCAAAACTCCCTTATTGGTGGGAATTTCCATAACATTTTTGTGACCATATTTGTCAGTTCGGGAGTTCTAGGTTTGGTATCCTTCCTTCTTGTACTGGCTTATGTCATCAAGCGCTTTTTAACGTATTTGATTGTTTCCAAGAAAAACACTGATAAATTGATCATGATCCTTTTCTTCGGTATCTTGTTTGGTCAATTATTTGAAAGTCAGATTATGTATTCAACCAACTTTATTAATATCATCTTCTGGCTAGCGATTGGCTATGGACTCGTAGTCTGCAAACGGGATGAAGGAGTTCGGTACCAAGAAGTAACAGATGTCAATGAAATTCAACAGATGGAACTTGGAATCATGGAGTATATTCATGAAGTTTGTCAGAAAATTGGGGTTAAGTATTTCTTAGCATATGGAAGTCTAATTGGTGCTGTTCGCCATCAAGGATTTATCCCTTGGGATGATGACATGGATATCTGCATGTTACGAGAAGATTATGAAAAGTTGCAAGACTACCTTATCGCTAACCCTGATGAACGTTACGAGGTCATGTCTTATAAAAATAATCTCAACTATGTCTATCCCTTCATGAAAGTGCAGGATAACCATACTTACTTGCTGGAAGAAGATGTTCGCATCGATTCGAATATGGGAATCTATGTAGATATTTTCCCTGTAGATGGCTACGAGGATGACGTACAATTTAAAAACAAGATGACGAAACTGATAAAGAAACGTCAATTGAGTTGCTACACCTTCAAAGGCATTACCAATACAAAAAGTGTACTGAATTCACTGCTACGTTATGTGTCAGTTATTATTTTCTATTTCACCAATACGAACAAATACGTTGCCCAGATTGAAGAGCTTGCAAAATCCCGTAAAGTCTCAGATTATGAGCAAGTGGATTATCTTATCTACAAGGATATGAACAAACCAGTGTGGAGACGTGAATGGCTGGAACAAGTTACTACTGGAATATTTGAAGGTAAGGAATTTACCATTCCAAAAAATTATCATGAAATTTTGACCTCAGACTACGGAGACTATATGCAATTGCCACCGGTTGAACAAAGAGTATCTCATCATGATTTTAAATTATGGAAGATTGTTAAAAGGTCTAAATGACGGGATTGGGATTAAGAAACGTTTAAAAATATAGTCAAATTTAGGAGAATAGAACCTATGTCTGAAAGAACTTTAACTCTTGAAGAAATAAAGCAAGTAGAATTGGATATTTTAAAGTATCTACATGATCTTTGTGAACAACATCAAATCAAATACTTTATTGATTTTGGAACCTTACTAGGGGCCGTACGCCATAAAGGATTTATCCCTTGGGATGATGATACAGATATTTCCTTGGCGCGTGATGAATTTGAAAAACTGTACAAGGTTTTACAAAATGAAAATCATCCCTACTATAAATTGATTTCATTCAGAGAAACAAAGGGATATCCATACAGTTATATGAGAGTCTATGATGTAAGGACTCGTCGAGATGCTAACCTCGTAGACCCAACGGTTGTATTGGGAACTTGCGTTGACATTTTTCCATATGATGGTGTCGTAAAAGAGGAAAGTGACCGTAAAAAAATGAAGCTCTACAAATATTTCATTCGCCTTTCTTCTTTGAATTTTAAAGGGATCAAGTCTGAGAATGGTGGACTTAAGAACCTCCCTCGTTATATGGGATCAGCTATTTTCCGCTTAACTTCCCCACAGCTATGGAATCAAAAATTAGAGAGCCTTGCTTTGAAGTATAGTGTAGATCAAGCAACAGATCTTACTTGTACTATCTATGACCCTTATTATCCAAATGGTATAAAAAAAGAATGGCTCTATGATTTGATTGATATGCCCTATGAAGACATTGTGGTCAAGGTTCCGAGAAAATACCATGAAATACTTGTCTACGAATTTGGAGAAAACTATATGACTCCACCTCCTATTGAGCAACAAGTCCCAGGAGGGGATAAAAATTATTGGATTGATTAGATTTAAAAGTTGCTTATTGTTAAGATAAAGGAGTTTTCAAGGTGAAAAATAAATGGTTATTAAAATCAGTCAGCTATAGTGTTCTCGCATTCTTTCTATTACTGATTCAGTTATCGCAAGGAGTAGATGCAGATACCATCTCTGCAGGTTCGGGCAATCGTATCCATTTCATAAATACTAAAGCAAAATCTGGGAGTGATGCCATCCTTCTGGAAAGCAATGGTCACTATGCTTTGATTGATATGGGGGAAGACTATGATTTCCCTGATGGGAGTGACCCACGCTATCCAAGCCGCTGGGGAATTTCCATGAGAAATTATCAAGTATTGGAGGATCGATTGATTCGCCACTTGGATCAAATAGGTGTAAAAAAATTAGATTTTATTATAGGCACTCATGTTCATAGTGACCATATTGGTGGAGCAGACGAAATACTCAATCGATATCAAGTCGGTAAGTTTTATTTGAAAAAATATTCAGATGATCGGATCACAGCAAACTGGGGACTATGGGATAATCTTTTCAATTATGATAATGCTTTGAGAGCAGCTCAAAAACGAGGAGTTACTCTTATCCAGAATATTTCAGATGAGGATAGCCATCTAAAATTAGGTGATATGGATATCCAACTCTACAACTATAAGAATGAATATGATGCTGACGGGAATCTGAAAAAAGTTCGAGATGATAACTCCAACTCCATTGTTTCAGTAGTGACTGTGGCAGGAAAGAGAATCTATCTTGGTGGAGATTTGGATAATGCCGAAGGAGCAGAAGATAAGTTAGGTCCAGTTATCGGCAAGGTTGATATGATGAAATGGAACCACCATTATGATGCGACAATTTCAAATACGATTAATTTCCTTGAAAACTTATCACCAAAAATGATTATTCAGACAACTGGTGGAGATATTAATGTTGCTTCAACCAGAGAATACCTTCAGAAGAAAAACATTCAGGTTCTTCATGCTGCTAGCCAAACTCAAGACGCTACTGTTTTTGATATTAGCGATAAAGGATTTGCAAATGTTTCAAATACCTTCCCTAATATCCCTGTAGTTGACGAAAAATGGTATCAAGAAGATGGTTATTGGAAATATCGTTTGACTGACGGAGAAATGGCTATCGGCTGGAGAGAGATTGGCGGAGCCACTTATTTCTTTAATGGAAAAGGACAAATGCAAGCAGGTCGCTGGCTTCACCTTAACGACGACTGGGGAGAAAATGCCAAAGGGAATGATTACTATCTGAACCAAAATGGTAAAATGCAAACTGGTGGTTGGTTCAAACTAGATGACTCTTGGTATTATATCCAATCAAATGGTGCTAGACGATTTAGCGAGCTCTCTGAAATTGGAGGGAAAAAGTATCTCTTTGCGGCAGATGGGAAGATGCTAACAGGACACCAAGTCTATAATGGCAAGAAGATGTTCTTTAGCGAAAGTGGTGCACTCCAAACAGCAGGTAAGCCTTCAACTTGGCAAAAGATTGATTCAGATTGGTATTTCTATGATGAGGATGGGCTAAAGACCATCGGTAAAAAGAATATCAATGGAAGTACATACTACTTTAATCAAGAAGGTGTCATGCAAACTGGCTGGGCCTTTGTTGATGGTCACTGGAACTATTTTGCAAGTTCTGGAGCTATGAAAACCGGCTGGGTCAAGGATCAGGAAACATGGTATTATCTGGATAAAGATGGCATCATGTTAACTGGTAGACAAGATATAAATGGTGTTCGTTACTATTTGAATGCTAGTGGTGCCATGCAGACTGGCTGGAAGTGGCAAGAAAATAGCTGGTACTTCTATACGAACTCAGGTGCTATGAAAACTGGTTGGTTGAAAGATAAAGAATCATGGTATTATTTGGATCCAGAAACTGGTATTATGGCTGTAGGATCTAAAGAGATTGACGGTAAGAACTATTTCTTCAGCTCTGCAGGTACTATGCAAGTTGGATGGCAGTGGTCAAATGATTCTTGGCATTACTACGCTACGTCGGGCGCACTCCAAACTGGTTGGTTGAAAGATGGTGATGCCTGGTATTATCTTGAAGGTAAGGAAGGCGTTATGTTAGTCGGCCTCCATCAAGTAGATGGTAAGCAATATTACTTTAGCAAATCTGGTGCCATGCAAACTGGCTGGAAATGGTTTGATAATCATTACCGTTACTTTGAATCAAATGGAGCCATGAAAACTGGTTGGATAAAAGACAAAGGCGTCTGGTATTATCTAAATCCTGAAGATGGGATCATGTTGGTTGGCCTTCATAAAGTAAATGGTGATCATTATTACTTTGATGAATCAGGAGCTATGCAAACAGGTTGGAAACAGTTTGATGGTAATTGGTACTATTTCCAAGCTAATGGTTCTTTGTTGAAGAACGCAACAACACCTGATGGTTACAAAGTAAACGAAGAAGGAATCTGGAAACAGGCTGTTGCTGCTGTAAATAGCGATGCAGTCAAGCCAGAACAGAAACAAGAAGCTAATTCCTCTATTGTTGAACAACCTAAACAAGATTCAAATCTAGAAGCCAATGCTTCTGATAAGAAAGAAAACGAATAAAGAAGAAATCCCCTACTGGCAACTAATTTATCAGTAGGGGATTTTTTTAATTTCGTTTTAATTTAGCAAGTACAAGGTTCAGTGCATAGTGGAGTGTTTTGTCTTTGGTGATAAAGAGGGTCAAGAGGTAATAGATACCACAAGTTGCTACGGTAGACAGAACCATGAGAATCATATTAAAGTTTACTGTGTAGGAATTGATTTGGAAAATCATCTTGAAAATATAGAAGATTGGGATAAAACCAAGGGATATGAGGCTATAACGTGTTAAGGTTATAAAAATTTCTTTTAAACTAATCAGTTGGTGTTTCTTGATAAAATGAATTTCAAGTAAAACAACGATAGTTTCTGCGATAATGGTCGTAGCGATGTAATACTCAGGTGCAAAAATATTATTGAAATACAAGATGCTATTTAATAGTATATTGGCACCACCACCAAGGAAGTAGAAGGCGGTTAAGCGATTTTCATGGTCGTTGATAAAGATAATCTGTTTACCAAGAATCAACTCAATAGCCCAAATGATGGTACGAAAAGCGAAGACGCTAGTTACGATACCCGCTTCAAGATATTTTTCAGAAGAATAAATAACAGTTGCGTACCGTCCCAATATCATAATCCCGATACTAGTTGGAACCATAAGGAAATAGAATAAGGATGCCGCTTGATTCACGAGATAATTATAGGACTTGTAATCCTTTTTCCCGAGATAGTAGCCGAGGCGTGGAATACTGACGTTGATAGCTCCACTCAAGACACTGGCAATCAACATGACGATACTATAGGCAATTGTATAGTAGGAAATATAGTTCTCATCCGGTCCCTTGGTGATAAACATTCTATCTAGCAAGGTATAAAGCATATTAGCGTTTGCTAGGAGAAGCATAGTAAAGAGTGGTTTAGAAGCTTTAGCTAATTCGACGAAACCAATCTTAACAAAAGAAACTTCTCTCTTAATCCAAAGAAAACTGAGCAGGTAGTTGAGGATAGTGGTCGCTGTCATAACGATAGCATAAGGAACGATATCATCTGCCGTTTTAACAAAGGCGAAGATAGCGACCAGCATGGTAATTCGAATAATTAATGTTTTATAGAGGATGAAGGCATAATTTTCATAAGCCTCGTTCATCCATTCGATATTGAGAAATTGGAAGAGTGCTTGGGCCCCTAGGATGTAGTAGAGGACTTTCAGATTCTCAATGCTGGTGTCAAAGAAGATAATGAGGAAGTAGATACCTGTCGTCAGGAGAGAGGTGAAAACCGAGATATAAAACAACTTAGAAAAGACGTAGTTGATTTTATTCTTGTCATCCTTGACCTTACTAATAGCTCGAATCCCGTAGTTGTATATTCCAAAGGCAGCTAGTGGAATAACGAAACTTGCCCAGGTATTGGCTGTATTGAAATAACCGTAATTGGATTTGCTGAGAATCCGCGTCAGATAAGGATTGGTTATCAGTGGAAAAACGATATTGAGAATATTGACCAGCAAGCTGGCCAAGGCATTTACTTTTATATTTTTCATTGAACTTTCTTTCTTAAATCTAAAATCATATCTAGTATTATATCACATTCTCGCTTCATTCTTTTGATAAAATCGTAAAAATCTAGTATAATAGATAGACTGAAAGTATGAGGTTACTAGATATGAAGATGAAACAAATCAGTGATACAACACTAAAAATCACGATGACTTTAGATGATTTGATGGACCGAGGAATGGAGATTGCAGACTTTCTCGTTCCTCAGGAAAAAACCGAAGAGTTTTTCTATGCTATTTTAGATGAGTTAGAGATGCCAGACAATTTCTTGGATAGTGGCATGCTGAGTTTCCGCGTGACGCCAAAACCTGATAAGGTCGACGTCTTTGTGACCAAGTCCAAGATTGACCAAAATTTGGATTTTGAAGATTTGGCGGATCTACCAGACATGGAAGAATTAGCCCAAATGTCGCCTGATGAATTTCTCAAAACCTTGGAAAAGAGTATTGCAGATAAAACCAAGGACGATATTGAGGCCATCCAATCTCTAGAGCAGGTCGAAGCAAAGGAAGAAGAGAAAGAGCAGGCAGACAAGGAGACTGAGAGTAAGAAAGAACCTTATATCTACTATATCCTGCGCTTTGCAAGCCTTGCTGACTTAGTTGCTTTTGCAAAGACGGTTAACTACCAGATGGAAACCTCTGAACTCTATAAGATGAATGGACACTACTATTTGACAATCTTAGTCGATGTGGAAAATCATCCAAGTCCATATCCAGCCTGGCTCTTGGCTCGTATGCGTGAGTTTGCAGATGACAGTGACATCAGTCGTTCCGTTTTGCAAGAGTATGGGCAAATCTTGGTCAATCACGATGCAGTTCTTAATCTGCAAAAGATTCGTTCATAATTTTTAAAATCAATTTTCATTTATCAAGAAAGACGAATCATGGGATTCGTTTTTTCTTTACCAGACTGAAATAGTGATTTACTATAATAGGAATTTTCACAAAATTCTGTTATAATGGCTATATCAGAAAATTTCTAGGAGACAAACATGACAGTTAAAATTGCTTTACTTGGATTTGGTACCGTTGCAAGTGGTGTGCCATTCCTCCTAAAGGAAAATGGAGAAAAAATCGTTCAGTCAGCTCATTCAGAGATTGAAGTAGCCAAGGTATTGGTCAAGGATGAAGATGAAAAGAACCGCTTGCTTGCAGCAGGAAATGACTTTAACTTTGTAACCAATGTAGATGATATTTTGTCAGATAAAGACATTACAATCGTAGTGGAATTGATGGGGCGTATCGAACCAGCTAAAACCTTTATCGCTCGTGCCTTAGAAGCTGGGAAACACGTTGTTACTGCTAACAAGGACCTTTTGGCTGTCCATGGTGCAGAATTGCTAGAAATCGCTAAAGAGCATAAGGTAGCACTTTACTACGAAGCAGCAGTTGCTGGTGGGATTCCAATTCTTCGTACTTTGGCAAATTCGTTGGCTTCTGATAAAATCACGCGCGTTCTTGGCGTCGTTAACGGGACTTCTAACTTCATGATGACCAAGATGGTCGAAGAAGGCTGGTCTTATGATGATGCTCTTGCGGAAGCACAAAGACTAGGATTTGCAGAAAGCGACCCTACAAATGACGTAGATGGGATTGACGCAGCCTACAAGATGGTGATTTTGAGCCAGTTTGCTTTTGGTATGAAGGTTGCCTTTGACGATGTAGCCCACAAGGGAATCCGCAACATCACACCAGAAGATGTAGCTGTAGCCCAAGACCTTGGCTATGTAGTGAAATTGGTTGGTTCTATCGAGGAAACTCCTTCAGGTATTGCTGCAGAAGTGACTCCAACCTTCCTACCTAAAGCGCACCCGCTTGCTAGTGTGAATGGGGTAATGAACGCAGTCTTTGTGGAGTCTATCGGCATCGGTGAATCGATGTACTACGGACCAGGTGCGGGTCAAAAACCAACTGCAACAAGTGTTGTAGCGGACATTGTCCGTATCGTTCGTCGCTTGAATGATGGTACCATTGGTAAAGACTTCAACGAATACAGCCGTGATTTGGTCTTGGCTAATCCAGAAGATGTCAAAGCTAATTACTACTTCTCAATCTTGGCTCCAGACTCAAAAGGTCAGGTCTTGAAATTGGCTGAGATTTTCAACGCTCAAGATATTTCCTTCAAGCAAATCCTCCAAGATGGTAAAGAGGGTGACAAGGCGCGTGTAGTGATTATCACTCATAAGATTAATAAAGCGCAGCTTGAGAATGTTTCAGCTGAGTTGGCCAAAGCTTCAGAATTTGACCTCTTGAATACCTTCAAGGTGTTAGGAGAATAGGATGAAGATTATTGTACCTGCAACCAGTGCCAATATTGGGCCAGGTTTTGATTCGGTCGGTGTAGCTGTTACCAAGTATCTTCAAATTGAGGTCTGTGAAGAACGGGATGAGTGGTTGATTGAACACCAGATTGGCAAATGGATTCCCCATGACGAGCGTAATCTTTTGCTTAAGATTGCCTTGCAAATTGCGCCTGACTTGCAACCGAGACGCTTGAAAATGACCAGTGATGTTCCCTTGGCGCGTGGTTTGGGTTCTTCTAGCTCGGTTATCGTTGCTGGAATTGAACTGGCTAACCAACTGGGCAAGCTCAACTTATCTGACCATGAAAAGTTGCAGTTGGCGACCAAGATTGAAGGACATCCTGACAATGTGGCACCAGCTATCTATGGAAATCTTGTTGTTGCGAGCTCTGTTGAAGGGCAGGTTTCGGCGATTGTGGCAGATTTCCCAGAGTGTGATTTTTTAGCTTATATTCCCAACTATGAATTGCGCACTCGAGACAGCCGTGGTGTCCTTCCTAAGAAATTGTCCTACAAGGAAGCTGTTGCAGCTAGTTCGATCGCCAATGTGGCCGTTGCAGCCTTGTTAGCAGGAGATATGGTGACAGCTGGTCAAGCAATCGAGGGGGACCTCTTCCACGAGCGTTATCGTCAAAGTCTGGTCCGTGAATTTGCGACGATTAAGCAAGTAGCTAAAGAGAATGGTGCCTATGCGACCTACCTCTCTGGAGCAGGGCCGACAGTTATGGTTCTGGCTTCTCACGACAAGATGCCGGCGATTAAGGCAGAATTGCAAAAGCAGTCTTTCAAAGGCAAACTGCATGACTTGAAAGTTGATACCCAAGGTGTCCGTGTAGAAGCAAAATAAAGAATAGAAGATAGGATGGGGAAACTCTTGATTAGAGGGCTTCCTATCCTTTTTTTGAAAAGAAGTTTATACTCAATGAAAATCAAAGAGCAAACTAGGAAGTTAGCCGCAGGTTGCTCAAAACAGTGTTTTGAGGTTGTGGATAGAACTGACGAAGTTAGCTCAAAATACTGTTTTGAGGTTGCAGATGTAAGCTGACGTGGTTTGAAGAGATTTTCGAAGAGTATTAGTTAAAAACTTGATAAAGGAGAAATAAAGATGTCAGAAATTTATCTAGCAGGTGGTTGTTTTTGGGGCCTAGAGGAGTATTTTTCACGAATTTCTGGAGTGCTAGCAACCAGTGTCGGCTACGCTAATGGCCAAGTCGAAACGACCAATTACCAGTTGCTCAAGGAAACAGACCATGCAGAGACTGTTCAAGTGATTTATGATGAGAAGGCTGTGTCACTCAGAGAGATTTTACTTTATTATTTCCGTGTCATTGACCCTTTATCTATCAACCAGCAAGGAAATGACCGTGGTCGCCAATATCGAACGGGAATCTATTATCAGGATGAAGCAGACTTGCCAGCTATCTACACAGTGGTGCAGGAGCAGGAGCGTATGCTGGGTCGAAAGATTGCAGTAGAAGTGGAGAAACTTCATCACTACATTTTGGCTGAAGACTACCATCAAGACTATCTCAAGAAAAATCCTTCCGGTTATTGTCATATCGATGTGACCGATGCTGAGAAGCCATTGATTGACGCAGCCAACTATGAAAAACCTAGTCAAGAGGTGTTGAAGGAAAGCTTAACTGAAGAGTCTTACCGTGTTACGCAAGAAGCTGCTACAGAGGCTCCATTTAGTAATGCTTATGACCAGACCTTTGAAGAAGGGATTTATGTAGACATCACGACGGGTGAACCGCTCTTTTTCGCTAAGGATAAGTTTGCTTCAGGTTGTGGTTGGCCAAGTTTTAGTCGTCCGATTTCTAAGGAATTGATTCACTATTACAAGGATTTGAGCCATGGAATGGAGCGAATCGAGGTTCGTTCTCGGTCAGGAAATGCTCACTTGGGTCATGTCTTTACAGATGGACCTCAGGAGTTAGGTGGCCTCCGTTACTGTATTAATTCTGCATCCTTGCGCTTTGTAGCCAAGGATGAGATGGAAGAGGCAGGATATGGCTATCTATTGCCTTACTTAAACAAATAAAACGGAGAGGGTGGGGCTTCCCACTTTCTTCATTTCCAGAATAAGAATAGAAGGGATTTATGAAACACTTACTATCTTACTTCAAACCCTACATCAAAGAGTCGATTCTAGCACCCCTGTTCAAGCTGCTAGAAGCTGTTTTTGAACTCTTGGTTCCCATGGTGATTGCTGGGATTGTTGACCAGTCCTTGCCCCAGAGAGATCAGGGACACCTCTGGATGCAGATTGGCCTGCTCCTTATCTTTGCAGTGATTGGCGTTTTAGTGGCCTTGATAGCCCAGTTTTACTCAGCCAAGGCAGCGGTTGGATTCGCCAAGGAACTGACAGATGACCTTTATCGTCATATTCTTTCCTTACCCAAGGATAGCAGAGATCGTTTGACAACTTCTAGCTTGGTGACTCGCTTGACTTCGGATACCTACCAGATACAGATTGGTATCAATCAATTCCTGCGCCTCTTTTTGCGAGCACCTATTATCGTCTTTGGGGCTATCTTTATGGCCTATCGCATCTCGGCTGAGCTGACTTTCTGGTTTTTAGTTATGGTTGTCATTTTGACGATTGTCATTGTCGGTCTCTCTCGACTGGTCAATCCTCTCTACAGCAGTCTTAGAAAAAAAACGGACCAGCTGGTTCAGGAAACACGCCAGCAATTGCAAGGGATGCGAGTTATTCGTGCTTTTGGTCAGGAAAAACGAGAGTTACAAATTTTTCAAACTCTTAACCACATTTATGCCAGATTGCAAGAAAAAACAGGCTTCTGGTCTAGTTTATTAACACCTCTGACCTATCTGATTGTTAATGGAACTCTTCTCGTCATCATCTGGCAGGGATATATTTCTATACAAGGAGATTTACTCAGCCAAGGTGCCCTGATTGCCCTCATCAACTATCTCTTGCAGATTTTGGTGGAATTGGTTAAGCTCGCCATGCTGATCAATTCCCTCAACCAATCCTATATCTCAGCCAAGCGAATCGAGGAAGTCTTTGACGAGGCTCCAGAGGATATCCATTCAGAGTTAGAACAAAAACAAGCTACCGGTGATCGGGTTTTACAAGTCAAAGAGTTAACCTTTACCTATCCTGATGCGGCCCAGCCTTCTCTGAGAAACATTTCCTTTGATATGAAGCAAGGGCAGCTCCTTGGTATCATCGGAGGAACTGGTTCTGGTAAATCAAGCTTGGTGCAAGTCTTACTTGGTCTTTATCCGGCAGACAAGGGGAGCATTGACCTTTATCGAAATGGGCGTAGTCCTCGTAATTTGGAGCAGTGGCGGTCTTGGATTGCCTATGTGCCTCAAAAAGTCGAACTCTTTAAAGGCACTATTCGTTCCAACTTGACTCTAGGTTTCAATCAAGAAGTATCTGACCAGCAATTATGGCAGGCCTTGGAGATTGCGCAAGCTAAGGATTTTGTCAGTGAAAAGGAAGGACTCTTGGATGCCCTGGTTGAGGCAGGAGGTCGAAATTTCTCAGGTGGACAAAAACAAAGGCTGTCTATCGCACGTGCAGTCTTGCGCCAAGCTCCATTTCTCATCTTAGATGATGCGACCTCGGCCCTCGACACCATTACCGAGTCCAAGCTCTTGAAAGCTATTAGAGAAAATCTGCCAAATACGAGCTTAATCTTGATTTCTCAACGGACTTCGACACTTCAGATGGCTGACCAGATTCTCCTCTTGGAAAAAGGTGAGCTCCTAGCTGTTGGTAAGCACGAGGAATTGATGAAGACTAGCCAAGTCTATCGCGAAATCAATGCATCCCAACATGGAAAGGAGGACTAACATGAGACGACAAACCGCAAACCAGACGCTCAAACGTTTGGCCATAGATTTAGCAAACCATCCTTTCCTCCTTTTCCTTGCCTTTCTAGGAACTATTGCCCAAGTTGCTTTATCGATCTACCTACCTATCTTGATTGGGCAGGTCATCGACCAGGTCCTAGTAGCTGATTCTTCACCAGTTTTTTGGCAGATTTTCCTTCAGATGATCTTGGTAGTCATAGGAAATACTCTGGTACAATGGGCAAATCCTCTTCTTTATAATCGTCTAATTTTCTCTTATACCAAAGACTTGCGAGAGAGAATCATTCATAAACTTCATCGTTTACCGATTGCTTTTGTGGATCGGCAAGGCAGTGGAGAGATGGTCAGTCGTGTAACCACAGACATAGAACAGCTGGCAGCCGGCTTGACCATGATTTTTAACCAATTTTTCATTGGTGTCTTGATGATTTTGGTTAGTATTCTAGCCATGCTCCAAATTCATCTCCTCATGACCTTATTAGTCTTGCTGTTGACGCCTCTATCCATGGTGATTTCACGCTTTATTGCCAAACGGTCCTATCATCTCTTCCAGAAGCAAACAGAGACGAGGGGAATTCAGACTCAGTTGATTGAAGAATCGCTTAGCCAGCAGACTATTATCCAGTCTTTCAATGCTCAAACAGAGTTTATCCAAAAACTGCATGAGGCGAATGGCAACTACGCAGGTTATTCTCAGTCAGCCATCTTTTATTCATCAACGGTCAATCCTTCAACTCGCTTTGTCAACGCACTCATTTATGCTCTTCTTGCTGGAGTAGGAGCTTATCGAATCATGATGGGGTCCACCTTGACCATCGGACGTTTAGTGACTTTTTTGAATTACGTCCAACAGTACACCAAGCCTTTTAATGATATTTCTTCTGTTTTAGCTGAGTTGCAAAGTGCTCTCGCTTGCGCAGAGCGTGTCTATGCTGTCTTAGAAAGTCCTGAGGTTGCTGAAACAGGTAAGGAAGTCTTGACCAGTGACCAAGTCAAGGGAGCCATTTCCTTTAAACATGTTTCTTTTGGCTACCATCCTGAAAAAATCTTGATTAAGAACTTATCCATCGATATCCCAGCTGGTAGCAAGGTGGCCATCGTTGGTCCGACAGGTGCTGGTAAGTCAACTCTTATCAATCTCCTCATGCGTTTTTATCCTATTAACTCGGGAGATATCTTGTTAGATGGGCAATCCATTTATGATTATACCCGAGCGTCATTGAGACAGCAGTTTGGAATGGTACTCCAAGAAACTTGGCTCAAGCAAGGGACCATTCATGACAATATTGCCTTTGGGAATCCTGATGCTAGTCGGGAGCAGGTGATCGCTGCTGCCAAAGCAGCCAATGCAGACTTTTTCATCCAACAGTTGCCACAGGGATACGATACTAAGTTGGAAAATGCAGGAGAATCACTCTCTGTTGGTCAGGCTCAGCTTTTGACCATTGCGCGTGTCTTTCTGGCTATTCCCAAGATTCTTATCTTAGACGAGGCAACTTCCTCCATCGATACACGGACAGAAGTGCTGGTACAGGATGCCTTTGCCAAACTCATGAAGGGGCGCACAAGCTTTATCATTGCTCACCGTTTGTCAACCATTCAGGATGCGGATTTGATTCTTGTCTTGGTAGATGGTGACATTGTGGAGCATGGTAACCATCATGATCTCATGGATAGAAAGGGCAAGTATTACCAAATGCAAAAAGCTGCGGCCTTTAGCTCTGAATAAGTCATTCCTACCCATTTAAATTCTTAATGACACTAAAAGTTGCCTTCGGGTGACTTTTTTGTTACAATAGCTAGAAAAAATCAAGGTCTTAGAAGGAGAAAACAATGAAAGTCTATCAGCATGTAAATATCGTGACTTGTGACCAAGATTTCCATGTTTATTTGGATGGTGTCTTAGCCGTTAAGGATTCTCAAATCGTCTATGTCGGTCAAGAGAAGCCAGAGATTTTAGAGCAAGCTGAGCAGATTATAGACTATCAGGGAGCCTGGATTATGCCTGGTTTGGTCAATTGCCATACCCACTCTGCTATGACAGGCTTGCGAGGGATTCGGGATGATAGCAATCTCCACGAATGGCTCAATGACTATATCTGGCCAGCAGAAGCAGGATTTACTCCCGATATGACTACCAAGGCAGTCAAAGAAGCTCTGACAGAGATGCTCCAGTCAGGGACAACAACCTTCAACGATATGTATAATCCCAATGGTGTGGATATTAAGAGAATTTATCAGGCAGTCAAGGAGTCTAAGATGCGTTGTTATTTCTCACCGACCCTCTTTTCTTCAGAGACAGAAACAACTGCTGAGACTATAAGCAGAACACGAGCCATCATAGAGGAAATCTTAGGATATGAAAACCCAAATTTCAAGGTTATGGTAGCTCCACATTCTCCCTACAGCTGTAGTAGAGACTTGCTGGAAGCAAGCTTAGAACTGGCAAAAGAGCTGGACATTCCTATCCATATCCATGTGGCAGAGACCAAGGAAGAGTCAGGAATTATCCTGAAACGCTATGGCAAACGCCCTCTCGCCTTTCTAGAAGAACTAGGTTACTTAGATCATCCGTCTGTCTTTGCTCACGGGGTCGAATTAAACGAGAGAGAAATTGAACATTTGGCAACTTCTCATGTGGCAATCGCCCATAATCCTATTAGTAACCTCAAACTGGCCTCAGGGATAGCTCCAATCATCCAACTGCAAAAAGCAGGAGTAGCAGTCGGAATTGCGACAGACTCGGTTGCTTCCAATAACAATCTTGATATGTTTGAGGAAGGACGGACCGCAGCCCTTCTTCAGAAAATGAAGAGTGGAGATGCCAGCCAATTCCCTATCGAGGCAGCCCTTAAGGCACTGACGATCGAAGGAGCTAAGGTTCTAGGAATGGAAAAGCAGATAGGAAGCCTAGAAGTCGGCAAACAGGCAGATTTTCTGGTCATTCAACCACAAGGAAAAATCCATCTTCAACCTCAGGGAAATATGCTCTCTCACCTGGTTTATGCTGTCAAATCCAGTGATGTAGATGATGTTTATATCGCTGGAGAACAGGTGGTTAAGCAAGGCAAAGTTTTGACAGTAGAGATTTAAAAAAATTTAAAAAAAGTTTGCAAAAATCTTGCATTCTTTTTTTGTCTATGCTATACTTATATACGGTTTGAAAAAACTGCCTAAGACAGTAGGGGAGCTCGACTCATAAAGATCCTACCGAGGACAAAACGTATCATGTAAAAAGAAGCGTATTGTACTTTCGTGTCTAGGTTTGGGCGCGTTTTTCTTTTGAAAAAATTCCCCAAGCAAAATAATTACGGAGGTGAACACACTAATGAGTGAAGCAATTATTGCTAAGAAAGCGGAACTAGTTGACGTAGTAGCTGAGAAAATGAAAGCTGCTGCATCTATCGTCGTTGTAGACGCTCGTGGTTTGACAGTTGAGCAAGATACAGTTCTTCGTCGTGAGCTTCGTGGAAGCGAAGTTGAGTATAAAGTTATTAAAAACTCAATCTTACGTCGTGCAGCTGAAAAAGCTGGTCTTGAAGATCTTGCATCAGTATTTGTTGGACCATCTGCAGTAGCATTTTCTAACGAAGATGTTATCGCACCAGCGAAAATCTTGAACGATTTTGCTAAAAACGCTGAAGCACTTGAAATCAAAGGTGGTGCAATCGAAGGCGCTGTCGCATCAAAAGAAGAGATTCTTGCACTTGCAACTCTTCCAAACCGCGAAGGACTTCTTTCTATGCTCCTTTCTGTACTTCAAGCGCCAGTGCGCAACGTTGCTCTTGCAGTCAAAGCGGTTGCAGACAACAAAGAAGACGCAGCTTAATCTTAAGCTACGCAGCGTAGCCTAGCTACGGAAAAACGATTATAAAATTAAAAACTTATTTGGAGGAAATAACAATGGCATTGAACATTGAAAACATTATTGCTGAAATTAAAGAAGCTTCAATCCTTGAATTGAACGACCTTGTAAAAGCTATCGAAGAAGAATTTGGTGTAACTGCAGCTGCTCCTGTAGCTGTTGCTGCAGCTGGTGCTGCTGACGCTGGTGCTGCTAAAGACTCATTTGACGTTGAGTTGACAGCTGCTGGTGACAAAAAAGTTGGCGTTATCAAAGTTGTACGTGAAATCACTGGTCTTGGACTTAAAGAAGCTAAAGAACTTGTTGATGGTGCACCAGGTGTCATCAAAGAAGGCGTTCCAACTGCAGAAGCTGAAGAAATCAAAGCTAAATTGGAAGAAGCTGGAGCTTCAGTTACTCTTAAATAATAGAGCAACTACATTAGTAGCTTAAAAAAACATATAAAACCGCTATTCTTAGGAGTAGCGGTTTTTTCTTTTGGTTCAAGAAGGGGCAAAAAAGGGGCGAACTAATTATATAGTTTATCTAGGAGACAAACAAGTTTTGAATAATAGGCTTTCCATAAAAAATGATACAAATTTTTACCCTTCAGGATTTATTTTTTTCTAGTATCATCATTCCTATGAACAGTAGAAAAGTAAGTTTTTAATTTATTGATACTCTGGATATTATAATCTCAGTATTAAAGCACTTTATTGAAGGTAATTCTCGAACGGTTTGAGGTAATTTCAATAAAATTTTAAAAGATATTTAAATTTAGTCTTGACCCTGACCTTAGGGAAGGGATTATACTAATAGTAGATAAGAAAGGAGATTATTATGCAAATCAATATGATTCGTTCAGATAAAGTTTATCAAGAGATGCTCGAGCTACCTTTAGAAAAGAGAGAAGGTTGCTTTCGAGCTAAAATATTAGCACCTTTTGCAACCAAATACCAAACTCAACACATTCCTTTAAAAGCAAAGTACCCTGGAGGATTTGATGCTCTATTCCTACTTGGCTTTATGAATCTGTTGCCCGCAACTCTGTCAGAAAAGGATAGACCGGCTATAGACGCTCTGAGCTCTGATCAACTCTGGCAAGACTGCCAAGATACCATTAAAAGGAGTATCGGTCTTTTTGAGCAGGCTGGCTATGATTTAGAGGTCGAGGATTATCATTTTACTATTTTATTGGGCAACCCTGAAAAGCCTATGTTACAGCTCAATAAGGGTTATAGCGGAGATGGCGGAATTCCAGGTTACCTCATGCTTAGTCTGCTACCAAATGACTATACCTTGCCACGAGTACAAGCAGCGCTAGCTCACGAGTGCAACCATAATGTCCGCTTCCAATTTATCAAATGGAATCAGCAGACGACACTAGCAGACTGGGTAGTTAGTGAAGGTCTGGCGGAGTCTTTTGCAGCTGAGCTCTATGGCAAAGAGCTCATTGGACCTTGGGTCACTTCAACCAGTCCAGAGCAGTTAGAAGAGATCAAGCCCATCATCTCAAGTCAGCTTCAGCTAACAGGGATGGCGGAAATAGCCCCTTATCTCTACGGTGATGAAATTGCAGAGATACAGGGTCAAATTCCAGTTGGTATGCCTTATGCTGCGGGCTATGCTTATGGCTATCATCTGATACAAGCTTATCTGAAAAGGACAGGCAAGAGCATTATTGAGGCCACAGTAACACCAACAGAAGAGATTTTAGAGGCGACGAAAGACTTTTGGAAATGACACTTTTGTTTGAAAATTTTCCAGAACATGATATAATGTAGGTGATTTCAGGAGGTGATAGTATGCACTATAAAAGAATTGAATTAAAGGTGACAGATCAAGGAATTCATGAGCGCAAGATTTTTCAAGGTGTTAAGATTTTCAGCCGTAGCAAGCTGTCCAAAGATCAGAAAAGCATTCTAACACAGAAGCTTTACCTGACACCGAAGCAAAACATTGTTTACTATCAACGGACAGATATCAACTATGACCAGAACTGGTATCATCATAAGGACTATTATGAATTAGCTTATGGTCAGATGGATAGAGAGACGGTTTTTAAGGTTTGCCAAGATTTTGACGAACTAAGTCCTTTTCTGGAGAACGAACTGCTGGAGAAGCTAAAAGAAAAGCAGTCTGCAGACAAATTTTTTGAAAAATTAGATATATAAAAATCCGACTGCTTTCATAAGCAGTCGGATTTCTTTGAGATATAGTTTAATAGTCTTTCATAAGGAAAACTAGATCTATTTTTATCATGAACAGCTAACTTAGTTAGAAGTTGTGGAACGGTATAGTTGACATCTATGAAGAATAAGCGTATAATCAGAGAAAAATGATTGAGTGCTCACTCAATATATAGATAAACAAAGGAGTTCATGAAATGGTTGTTCAAGCAATACAGTATAGTCGTTTCGGTGATGAAGAAGTGCTAGATTTGGTGAACATTAAATCTGATGTTTTGGAAGTGAATCAAGTTAGGGTAGAAGTTTATGCAGTTGGTTTAAATCCTATTGATTATAAGACTTTTGAGGGGGCAAAGCCACTTCGTTTTCTATCTTTTATGACGAAACTAAGGAAGCCAAGTCGTTGGTTTGAGTCAAAATCATCTCTCTTTCCAAGAGGTGTTGGTCGGGATTTTGCTGGAGTTATCACAGAAATTGGTGAAGGAGTAAGTCGGTTTGCAGTAGGGGACAAGGTTTTTGGAACAATGATCAGTGACCCTGGATTGGGGACCAAGAGGGGAGCTTTGGCAACAGAAATTTGTGTCAATGAATCGGAAATCGGACTAAAACCAGAGATGATTGATATGAACCATGCTGCTACTATGGGAGTGGCTTCCCTAACAGTGGGTGGTGCTTTTAGAAGAATCAACTTAAATCCTAAAGATGTTGTAGTTATTTCAGCGGCGGCAGGTGGTATTGGAAGTATTGCAGTACAGTATGCAGTTGCTAAAGGTGCGACAGTTATTGGAATTGCTAGTAAGAAAAATTCAGAATATCTGAAGTCTTTAGGTGCCATACCAGTTGCTTACGAAGAGAACATCCAGAATGCTCTTCTATCAGCAAGTCCAAAGCCAATTACAAAATTCTTGGATTGCTATGGAAGTGATTATGTTAAGTTGGCTTTCAGTTTAGGATTGAAGGGTACGGCTATTGGAACGCTAGTTCCTTCACCATATGTTATGATAAGAGGAGCTCAGTTCACGGGTCCGAGACATTCGACATATGATGATTTGAACACTCTAGCGGAAATGGTCTCAGATGGGAAGGTTCGGCTGAATATTGATCAGGTTTATGATTTTTCTCTAAAGTCAGTTAGAGAGGCATATCGTAGTCTGAAGTCGGGACACACTCGAGGTAAGAAAGTTGTAAAAGTAAGAGAGTAGCAGAGAGGTACCAGCAATGGAAAGTTTAGAACAAAAGTATGCTCAGACATTAGAAAATAGTAACTTGAGTTTAAAACAACGTCAAGTATTATTATCAAGTCTAAAGCTATTTTCAGAAATTGGCTTTGAGAATACAACAGCAAGCCTTATTGCCAAGGTGGCTAGAGTTTCAGAAGGGACTGTTTTTAGTTACTTTAAAACCAAGGAAGGCATCTTAGAAGCTATTCTGTCAACTTTTCTCGAACAAGTTATTCCAGATGTGATTGCTGATTTTTCTGAGAAGAAATTTACAGCAAACCAAGAGAGTTTTCCAGTGTTTTTGAGAAGCATTGTTCGAGATAGACTAGTTTTCATTCAGGAGAATCACATGCAAGTTAAAATTCTCTTGAGTCGTTCTTTTATTGATAAAACTATTTCTAATCAGTTAGGGAATGTTATTGTTCACTCTATCATTAAGCCAATTAGTCCAGTTCTGAATCAGTTTAAAGAAAATGGTGTTATCCGAGATTGGTCAAATGAAAGAATCGTTCGTTATATTCTAGCCTTGAGTCTTTCTTATGTTATTCCAATGATGTTAAATGATAAGGAAAACGTGAACATAGATGAAGCAGTAAACGAAATTGTTGACTGCCTGTCTTCTGCCTTAGTAGAAGTAAAATAAATCTTGATTTTTAAGCTTACTATTTTAAATAGTGAGCTTTTTTGAAACCAACATAAAAAATCCCCAATCATAATGATTGAGGATTGAAACAATACCTTTACTATCATAGCCTTGGCTACATTTTTAAAAGTTGTTTTAGCTGTGCTGAGGGTGTTGGTACTGATGCCCTCAACTCGACCAGAGTATACTGCCATCTATTCATCTGATGAGAGGGATTTTATCATCCAGATATTCATAGCTGGGTGGCCGGCGGCGTTAGAAAGTGGTTCTTGCAATGCTGTAAAACCATAGTGCTGATAGATGGCCACGGCCGTAGCCAGTTCAGTAGAGGTTTCTAGATAAAGCTGTTCATAACCTGCTAGGCGGGCTTCCTGGAATATTCGCTTTATCAACCTGCTGGAATAACCTTTGCCACGGCTATTTTTAGTGACATACAGTTTTTGTAATTCAGCAATCTTATCAGACACAGGTGCAAAGCCACCACATCCAACGAGCTGTCCTTCATCTTCCAGAACAAAGTAAGCTGCCCTCTCTTGATGTTGATAATAGTCGGCCAAATGATCTAGATGAGAATCAAAGTAGACAGTTCCAGGTTTGTCAAGCCCGAATTCTTCAAGACTAGCTCGAATGAGCTGCGCTACAGCTGGATTATCTCTTACTTCCATTGGCCGTAAGTTCATCATTTGTCCTCCGATAGGATGTATCGACTAATTAAACAATACCTTGTGCAATCATAGCATTTGCTACGTTTTCGAAGGCAGCGATATTTGCTCCTGCAAGGTAGTCAGTACCAAGTCCGTATGTTTCAGCAGTTGTTTTAGCTGTGTTGAAGATGTTTGTCATGATGTCTTTGAGGCGTCCATCAACTTCTTCACGGGTCCATGAGAGACGAAGACTGTTTTGGCTCATTTCAAGCGCAGATACAGCTACACCACCAGCATTGGCAGCTTTGGCAGGTCCGTAAAGGATTCCGTTTTCTTTGTAGACTTTAATCGCATCAAGGTCACTAGGCATGTTAGCACCTTCAGATACACAGATAATACCTTGAGCAACTAAGCGTTTAGCTGCTTCACCGTTGATTTCGTTTTGAGTCGCACATGGAAGAGCGATGTCGTAGTTTCCAGCGTAAGTCCATACAGAACCTTCATGGTAAGTAGCAGTTGCTTTCTCAGCTGCATACTCAGTCAAACGAGCACGACGTTTTTCTTTAACATCAACTAAAAGATCGAAGTCAATACCATTTTCGTCGATGACATAACCGTTTGAGTCAGATACAGAGATGACAGTTGCACCAAGTTCAGTCGCTTTTTGAAGAGCGTATTGAGCTACGTTACCAGAACCTGAAATAACCACTTTCT
>CAJPPL010000005.1:0-107349 GCA_905372585.1 Streptococcus oralis | reverse complement strand
CTAAATCAGGTGCTCGTCGTGCTGATGGTTCATACATCAAATTTGACGAAAATGCAGCAGTTATCATCCGTGAAGACAAAACTCCTCGCGGAACACGTATCTTTGGCCCAGTTGCACGTGAATTGCGTGAAGGTGGCTTCATGAAGATCGTGTCACTTGCTCCAGAAGTACTTTAATATTAAAAAAACAAACTAGTCCCCTAGCTTCAAGCTAGGGTGCCCTTATGGGCGTAAGAAAAATCAAGGAGAAACCTAATGTTTGTAAAAAAAGGCGACAAAGTTCGCGTAATCGCTGGTAAAGATAAGGGAACAGAAGCTGTTGTCCTTACTGCCCTTCCAAAAGTAAACAAAGTTATCGTTGAAGGTGTTAACATCGTTAAGAAACACCAACGTCCAACTAACGAGCTTCCTCAAGGTGGTATCATCGAGAAAGAAGCAGCTATCCACGTATCAAACGTTCAAGTATTGGATAAAAATGGTGTAGCTGGTCGTGTTGGTTACAAATTTGTAGACGGTAAAAAAGTTCGCTACAACAAAAAATCAGGCGAAGTGCTTGATTAATCACGAAGGAAAGGAGAAGTATAATGGCAAATCGTTTAAAAGAAAAATATCTTAATGAAGTAGTTCCTGCTTTGACAGAACAATTCAACTACTCATCAGTGATGGCTGTGCCTAAAGTAGATAAGATCGTTTTGAACATGGGTGTTGGTGAAGCTGTATCAAACGCTAAAAGTCTTGAAAAAGCTGCTGAAGAATTGGCACTTATCTCAGGTCAAAAACCACTTATCACTAAAGCTAAAAAATCAATCGCCGGCTTCCGTCTTCGTGAAGGTGTAGCGATCGGTGCTAAAGTAACCCTTCGTGGCGAACGTATGTATGAATTCTTGGATAAATTGGTTTCAGTTTCTCTTCCACGTGTTCGTGACTTCCACGGTGTTCCAACAAAATCTTTTGATGGACGCGGGAACTACACACTTGGTGTGAAAGAACAATTGATCTTCCCAGAAATCAACTTTGATGACGTTGACAAAACTCGTGGTCTTGACATCGTTATCGTAACAACTGCTAACACTGACGAAGAGTCACGTGCATTGCTTACAGGCCTTGGAATGCCTTTTGCAAAATAATATAGGAGGTAAATCTAATGGCTAAAAAATCAATGATTGCTAAGAACAAACGTCCAGCGAAGTTCTCTACTCAAGCTTATACTCGTTGTGAAAAATGTGGTCGTCCACATTCAGTTTACCGCAAATTTAAACTTTGCCGTGTTTGCTTCCGTGAATTAGCTTACAAAGGACAAATTCCTGGTGTAACAAAAGCATCTTGGTAATATCATGATACAAAGAGCGTAACAACCACAGTAAAAATAGGAAATTTGGTGAAGGAGCGATGCTCCAAAACAAATTTATCTTTTTTGCACAGGTTGTAGCTCGTGTTCAAATAAGAGTAATCTCATTTGAATGTGTCAATACTATCTGAGCCCAGCTCAATCATTAACTAGCAAGTGCAACTTGCAAACTACTAGTAAGAGGAGAAAAACAAAATGGTTATGACTGACCCAATCGCAGACTTCCTAACTCGTATTCGTAACGCTAACCAAGCGAAACACGAAGTACTTGAAGTACCTGCATCAAACATCAAAAAAGGGATTGCTGAAATCCTTAAACGCGAAGGTTTTGTTAAGAACGTTGAAATCATCGAAGATGACAAACAAGGCATCATCCGTGTATTCCTTAAATACGGACCAAACGGTGAAAAAGTTATCACTAACTTGAAACGTGTTTCTAAACCAGGACTTCGTGTCTACAAAAAACGTGAAGATCTTCCAAAAGTTCTTAACGGACTTGGAATTGCTATCCTTTCAACTTCTGAAGGTTTGCTTACTGATAAAGAAGCTCGCCAAAAGAACGTTGGTGGTGAGGTTATCGCTTACGTTTGGTAAAATCAAGATACAAAGAGCGTCATGGACAATGTGAAAATAGGAAATCTGACAAAGAGTGTTAACACTCTAGGAAGATTTGTCTTTTTCACACAGACCATAGCTCGTGTTCAATTTAGCTGATTTACTGATCAGCTAAATAGAGAGTAAATTAGTTTAGGAGAAAAAGATGAAAGCTACTGAATTGAATGAAAAACTTATTGTTGCAGAAGACGCTTTGGCTGAATTGTCAAAAGATGACCTTGTATCTCTTTTATGTGAAATTGGTTATAGTCCTGCGGCTATTGATGTATTGACAGAATATCAGGAGTTTGTCAAAGCTTTTCGAAAGAAACTAGGTTTGCTCTAATCCGAATGCCCCCCGTGAAAACTGGCTGTAATGGCCTGACAATCTAACAGGAGAAAATAAACATGTCACGTATTGGTAATAAAGTTATCGTGTTGCCTGCTGGTGTTGAAATCACTAACAATGACAACGTTGTAACTGTAAAAGGACCTAAAGGAGAACTTACTCGTGAGTTCTCAAAAGATATTGAAATTCGTGTGGAAGGTACTGAAGTAACTCTTCACCGTCCAAACGATTCAAAAGAAATGAAAACAATCCACGGAACTACTCGTGCTCTTTTGAACAACATGGTAATTGGTGTATCAGAAGGATTCAAGAAAGAACTTGAAATGCGTGGGGTTGGTTACCGTGCACAACTTCAAGGCAAAAAACTTGTACTTTCAGTTGGTAAATCTCATCCAGACGAAGTAGAAGCACCAGAAGGCATTACTTTTGAACTTCCAAACCCAACAACTATCGTTGTCAGCGGAATTTCAAAAGAAGTAGTTGGACAAACAGCAGCTTACGTACGTAGCCTGCGTGCTCCAGAGCCATACAAAGGTAAAGGTATCCGATACGTTGGTGAATTCGTTCGCCGTAAAGAAGGTAAAACAGGTAAATAATGTTGAGTGGTTGATTTTTAACCACCAACCGATTTTCCAACTTAGTGCATAGCACACGATTTAAAACTAAAGAGGTGAAAACTGTGATTTCTAAACCAGATAAAAACAAACTCCGCCAAAAACGCCACCGTCGCGTTCGCGGAAAACTCTCTGGAACTGCTGATCGCCCACGTTTGAACGTATTCCGTTCTAATACAGGCATCTACGCTCAAGTGATTGATGACGTAGCGGGTGTAACGCTCGCAAGTGCTTCAACTCTTGACAAAGAAGTTTCAAAAGGAACTAAAACTGAACAAGCCGTTGCTGTCGGTAAACTCGTTGCAGAACGTGCAAACGCTAAAGGTATTTCAGAAGTGGTGTTCGACCGCGGTGGATATCTATATCACGGACGTGTGAAAGCTTTGGCTGATGCAGCTCGTGAAAACGGATTGAAATTCTAATAGGAGGACACTAGAAAATGGCATTTAAAGACAATGCAGTTGAATTAGAAGAACGCGTAGTTGCTGTCAACCGTGTTACAAAAGTTGTTAAAGGTGGACGTCGTCTTCGTTTCGCAGCTCTTGTTGTTGTTGGTGACCACAACGGTCGCGTAGGATTTGGTACTGGTAAAGCTCAAGAAGTTCCAGAAGCAATCCGCAAAGCAGTAGAAGATGCTAAGAAAAACTTGATTGAAGTTCCTATGGTTGGAACAACAATCCCACACGAAGTTCTTTCAGAATTCGGTGGAGCTAAAGTATTGTTGAAACCTGCTGTAGAAGGTTCTGGAGTTGCCGCTGGTGGTGCAGTTCGTGCCGTTGTGGAATTGGCAGGTGTGGCAGATATTACATCTAAATCACTTGGTTCTAACACTCCAATCAACATTGTTCGCGCAACTGTTGAAGGTTTGAAACAATTGAAACGCGCTGAAGAAGTTGCTGCCCTTCGTGGTATTTCAGTTTCTGATTTGGCATAAGAAAGGGGATAAAATGGCTCAAATTAAAATTACTTTGACTAAGTCTCCAATCGGACGCATTCCATCACAACGTAAAACTGTTGTAGCACTTGGACTTGGCAAATTGAACAGCTCTGTTATCAAAGAAGACAACGCTGCTATCCGTGGTATGATCACTGCAGTATCTCACTTGGTAACAGTTGAAGAAGTAAACTAATGAATTTTTAGGGGATGTGGCAATACTCATCCCCTAAAACTAGATATAGTCATCTAAGATGACAATGTATAGGCGAGTTGATAAGGGAGACAACCTTTTCTCTCTTATCGGCGCTAGCATTTTACAAAAGAGGAGAAAATAATAATGAAACTTCATGAATTGAAACCTGCAGAAGGTTCTCGTAAAGTACGTAACCGTGTTGGTCGTGGTACTTCATCAGGTAACGGTAAAACATCTGGTCGCGGTCAAAAAGGTCAAAAAGCTCGTAGCGGTGGCGGAGTTCGCCTTGGTTTTGAAGGTGGACAAACTCCATTGTTCCGTCGTCTTCCAAAACGTGGATTCACTAACATCAACGCTAAAGAATACGCAATTGTAAACCTTGACCAATTGAACGTCTTTGAAGACGGTGCAGAAGTAACTCCAGTTGTACTTATCGAAGCAGGAATTGTGAAAGCTGAAAAATCAGGAGTTAAAATTCTTGGTAACGGTGAGTTGACTAAGAAATTGACTGTGAAAGCAGCTAAATTCTCTAAATCAGCTGAGGAAGCTATCACTGCTAAAGGTGGTTCTGTAGAAGTCATCTAAGAGAGGTGACCCATGTTTTTTAAATTACTAAAAGAAGCGCTCAAGGTTAAACAAGTTCGATCAAAAATTCTCTTTACGATTTTTATCATTCTTGTTTTCCGTATTGGGACAAGTATCACTGTTCCAGGTGTGAATGCAAAAAGTTTAGAAGCTCTCAGTGGTTTATCTTTCTTGAACATGCTTAGTCTTGTTTCAGGGAATGCCATGAAGAACTTCTCCGTTTTTGCACTCGGAGTAAGTCCGTATATCACTGCTTCCATCGTTGTTCAATTGTTACAAATGGATATTTTACCGAAGTTTGTAGAATGGGGCAAACAAGGGGAAGTAGGACGGAGAAAACTAAACCAAGCTACTCGTTATATTGCACTTGTGCTTGCATTTGTTCAATCTATCGGGATTACAGCAGGATTTAATACTCTATCTGGAGCGAAATTATTAACGACAGCTTTAACTCCACAAGTTTTTGTTACTATTGGTATTATCCTCACAGCAGGTAGTATGATTGTAACTTGGCTCGGGGAACAAATTACAGATAAAGGATACGGAAACGGTGTTTCTATGATTATCTTTGCAGGTATTGTCGCTTCAATCCCTGAAATGATTAAAGGAATCTATGTTGACTACTTCGTCAATATTCCAAGTAGCCGTTTGACTTCATCTATTATCTTTGTCGTTATTTTGATTATCGCTGTCTTGTTGATTGTTTACTTTACAACCTTTGTTCAACAGGCAGAATATAAAATTCCAATCCAATATACAAAAGTTGCTCAAGGAGCCCCATCAAGCTCATACCTTCCATTGAAGGTGAACCCAGCGGGGGTTATCCCCGTTATCTTTGCAAGTTCCATTACAGCAGCACCTGCAGCCATTCTTCAATTTTTGAGTGCTACAGGTCATGATTGGGCTTGGGTACGTACAGCACAGGAGATGTTATCTACAACATCTCCAACAGGTGTTGCCATGTATGCCTTGTTGATCATTCTCTTTACATTCTTCTATACATTTGTACAGATCAATCCAGAGAAAGCAGCAGAAAACTTGCAAAAGAGTGGAGCCTACATTCATGGGGTCCGTCCTGGTAAGGGTACTGAAGAATTCATGTCGAAACTTCTTCGTCGCCTTGCGACTGTCGGATCAATCTTCCTTGGTGTGATTTCAATCTTGCCGATTGTGGCAAAAGATGTCTTTGGTCTTTCAGAAGCTGTTGCTTTTGGGGGAACTAGTCTTTTGATCATTATCTCAACTGGTATCGAAGGAATCAAACAGCTAGAAGGTTACCTATTGAAACGTAAGTATGTTGGTTTCATGGACAAAACAGAATAAAAGCAAGATTACTTTTGCTTAGAGAGTGGAGTATGAAGGTCTATCTATCAGAGAGATTTTCGTCTCCCCTCTTCTATTTTGTTTTTAAATAGGGGTTGAAACGAATTTCTGCTTCTATTTAAATACAAAATAAGGAGATCCTATCATGAATCTTTTGATTATGGGCTTACCTGGAGCAGGTAAGGGAACGCAAGCAGCTAAAATTGTGGAGCAATTCCACGTGGCACACATTTCAACTGGAGATATGTTCCGTGCTGCTATGGCTAATCAAACTGAAATGGGTGTACTTGCCAAGTCATATATTGACAAAGGTGAGTTGGTTCCGGATGAAGTTACAAATGGAATTGTTAAAGAACGCCTTTCTCAGGACGACATCAAAGAAACAGGTTTCTTGTTGGATGGTTACCCACGTACGATTGAACAAGCTCATGCCTTGGACAAAACATTGGCGGAACTTGGTATCGAACTGGAAGGTGTGATCAATATCGAAGTGAACCCAGATTGTCTCTTGGAACGTTTGAGTGGTCGTATCATCCACCGCGAAACAGGTGAAACCTTCCACAAAGTTTTCAACCCACCAGTTGATTACAAAGAAGAAGATTACTACCAACGTGAAGATGACAAACCTGAGACAGTGAAACGTCGTTTGGATGTCAATATCGCACAAGGTGAACCAATCATTGCTCACTACCGTGCCAAAGGTTTAGTCCACGATATCGAAGGAAATCAAGATATCAATGATGTGTTCAAAGACATCGAAAAAGTATTGACAAATTTGAAATAAAGCGTTTTTCACACTTGCAAAAAATCGCTACAAATGTTATACTGAGATAGTCTGACTTATAATTGTTGTCTCTGTTTTCAGAGGCATCAAATCGAAATTTATGGAGGTGCTTTTGCGTGGCAAAAGACGATGTGATTGAAGTTGAAGGCAAAGTAGTTGATACAATGCCTAACGCAATGTTTACGGTTGAACTTGAAAATGGACATCAGATTTTAGCAACAGTTTCTGGTAAAATTCGTAAAAACTATATTCGTATTTTAGCGGGAGACCGTGTGACTGTAGAAATGAGTCCTTATGATTTGACACGTGGACGGATCACATACCGCTTTAAATAATCGAAAAACTTGGAGGGAAAAAATGAAAGTAAGACCATCGGTCAAACCAATTTGCGAATACTGTAAAGTTATTCGTCGTAATGGTCGTGTTATGGTAATTTGCCCAGCAAATCCAAAACACAAACAACGTCAAGGATAAGATAGAAAGGAGAAAACATGGCTCGTATTGCTGGAGTTGACATTCCAAATGACAAACGCGTAGTAATCTCATTGACTTACGTTTATGGTATCGGACTTGCAACATCTAAGAAAATTTTGGCTGCTGCTGGAATCTCAGAAGATGTTCGTGTACGTGACCTTACATCAGATCAAGAAGATGCTATCCGTCGTGAAGTGGATGCAATCAAAGTTGAAGGTGACCTTCGTCGTGAAGTAAACTTGAACATCAAACGTTTGATGGAGATCGGTTCTTACCGTGGTATTCGTCACCGTCGTGGACTTCCTGTCCGTGGACAAAACACTAAAAACAACGCTCGCACTCGTAAAGGTAAAGCTGTTGCGATTGCTGGTAAGAAAAAATAATATAGGAGGTAAAAGTCTTGGCTAAACCAACACGTAAACGTCGTGTGAAAAAGAATATCGAATCTGGTATTGCTCATATTCACGCTACATTTAATAACACTATTGTTATGATTACTGATGTGCATGGTAATGCAATTGCTTGGTCATCAGCTGGTGCTCTTGGTTTCAAAGGTTCTCGTAAATCTACACCATTCGCTGCTCAAATGGCTTCTGAAGCTGCTGCTAAATCTGCACAAGAACACGGTCTTAAATCAGTTGAAGTTACTGTAAAAGGTCCAGGTTCTGGTCGTGAGTCAGCTATTCGTGCGCTTGCTGCCGCTGGTCTTGAAGTAACAGCAATTCGTGATGTGACTCCAGTGCCACACAATGGTGCTCGTCCTCCAAAACGTCGCCGTGTATAATCATCGCATTACACTGCTTTTCGTTTAAGAGGGAGTAACTAAATGATTGAGTTTGAAAAACCAAATATAACAAAAATTGATGAAAATAAAGATTATGGCAAGTTTGTAATCGAACCACTTGAACGTGGCTACGGTACAACTCTTGGTAACTCTCTTCGTCGTGTACTACTAGCTTCTCTACCAGGAGCAGCAGTGACATCTATCAACATTGATGGTGTGTTACATGAGTTTGATACAGTTCCAGGTGTTCGTGAAGACGTGATGCAAATCATTCTGAACATTAAAGGGATTGCAGTGAAATCATACGTTGAAGACGAAAAAATCATTGAACTTGACGTTGAAGGTCCTGCTGAAATTACAGCTGGAGACATTTTGACTGACAGTGATATTGAGATTGTAAATCCAGATCATTATCTCTTTACAATTGGTGAAGGTTCTTCTCTAAAAGCGACAATGACTGTTAACAGTGGTCGTGGATATGTACCTGCTGATGAAAACAAAAAAGATAATGCGCCAGTTGGAACACTTGCTGTAGATTCTATTTATACACCAGTTACAAAAGTCAACTATCAAGTAGAGCCTGCTCGTGTAGGTAGCAATGATGGATTTGACAAATTAACCCTTGAAATCTTGACTAATGGAACAATTATTCCTGAAGATGCTTTAGGGCTTTCAGCACGTATCTTGACAGAACATCTTGATTTGTTTACAAATCTTACTGAGATTGCTAAGTCAACTGAAGTGATGAAAGAAGCTGATACTGAATCTGACGATCGTATTTTGGATCGTACGATTGAGGAACTGGACTTGTCTGTGCGTTCATACAACTGTTTGAAACGTGCCGGTATCAATACTGTGCATGATTTGACAGAAAAATCTGAAGCAGAGATGATGAAAGTACGAAATCTTGGACGCAAGAGTTTGGAAGAAGTGAAACTCAAACTCATTGACTTGGGTCTTGGATTAAAAGATAAATAAAGGAGGAATACATGGCTTACCGTAAACTAGGACGCACTAGCTCACAACGTAAAGCAATGCTTCGCGATTTGACAACTGACCTTTTGATCAACGAATCAATCGTGACAACTGAAGCTCGTGCTAAAGAAATCCGTAAAACTGTTGAAAAAATGATTACTCTAGGTAAACGTGGTGATTTGCATGCACGTCGTCAAGCAGCTGCTTTCGTACGTAATGAAATCGCATCTGAAAACTATGATGAAGCAACTGATAAGTACACTTCAACTACAGCACTTCAAAAATTGTTCTCAGAAATCGCACCTCGTTATGCTGAACGTAACGGTGGATACACTCGTATCCTTAAAACTGAACCACGTCGTGGTGATGCTGCGCCAATGGCGATCATCGAATTAGTATAAAATCATCAATTTTGTTGAGTGTTATGATGATGGAGTCTTGTGCTCTTAGTCTAGCTCTGGTCTACCGCTGGGACTTCGGTCCTAGCGGGAACACTCATCATCATTTGATAGGGTAGACGCTTGTTTACGAAATTGTTTTTTTCTTAAGAACAACTTCGTAAGCAGGCGTTTTTTAGTATTTTTTACGGAAATATGCTATACTAGGAAAAAAGAAAATCAAAAACGTTCAGGTTTTCTAAAAATCGTAGAAATGGGGTATAAGGATGAAGGCTATTATTACAGTGGTTGGTAAGGACAAGTCTGGGATTGTTGCAGGCGTGTCTACTAAGATTGCAGAGTTGGGTTTGAATATTGACGATATTTCTCAGACGGTATTGGATGAGTATTTTACCATGATGGCTGTCGTATCTAGGGACGAAAAACAAGATTTCACTTATCTGCGAAATGAGTTTGAAACTTTCGGTCAGTCCTTGAATGTTAAAATCAATATTCAAAGTGCAGCGATTTTTGACGCCATGTATAATATCTAGGAGGTCATCATGGATATTAGACAAGTTACTGAAACCATTGCTATGATCGAGGAGCAGAACTTCGATATCAGAACCATCACCATGGGCATCTCCCTTTTGGACTGTATTGATCCAGATATCAATCGTGCTGCTGAAAAGATTTACCAAAAAATCACCACTAAAGCTGCAAATTTAGTGGCTGTAGGAGATCAGATTGCTGCAGAACTTGGCATTCCCATTGTTAATAAACGGGTATCGGTGACTCCAATTTCTTTAATTGGTGCTGCGACTGATGCGACTGACTATGTTGTTTTGGCAAAGGCACTTGACAAGGCTGCCAAGGAGATTGGTGTTGACTTTATCGGTGGATTTTCAGCTTTGGTACAAAAAGGCTACCAAAAAGGAGATGAAATTCTCATCAATTCTATCCCACGCGCTCTAGCTGAGACAGACAAGGTTTGTTCGTCTGTTAACATTGGCTCAACTAAGTCAGGTATCAACATGACTGCGGTCGCTGATATGGGACGTATCATCAAGGAAACAGCTACGCTGTCAGATATGGGTGCGGCCAAGTTGGTCGTATTTGCTAATGCTGTTGAGGACAATCCTTTTATGGCAGGGGCCTTTCACGGTGTTGGCGAAGCAGATGTTATCATCAATGTCGGGGTTTCGGGTCCTGGTGTGGTCAAGCGCGCCTTGGAAAAGGTTCGTGGACAGAGTTTTGATGTAGTAGCCGAGACGGTCAAGAAAACAGCCTTTAAGATTACTCGTATTGGTCAGCTAGTCGGTCAAATGGCCAGCGAGAGACTGGGTGTTGACTTTGGGATTGTAGACCTAAGCTTGGCACCAACTCCTGCAGTTGGCGATTCTGTGGCTCGTGTCCTTGAGGAAATGGGCCTAGAAACAGTTGGTACGCATGGGACGACGGCCGCCCTCGCTCTTTTGAATGACCAAGTTAAGAAGGGCGGAGTGATGGCTTGTAACCAAGTCGGTGGCTTGTCAGGTGCTTTTATCCCCGTTTCTGAAGATGAGGGGATGATTGCTGCGGTACAAGATGGCTCTCTGAATTTAGAGAAACTAGAAGCCATGACGGCTATCTGTTCTGTTGGGCTGGATATGATTGCCATTCCGGAAGATACGCCTGCTGAAACCATTGCAGCTATGATTGCGGATGAGGCGGCAATTGGTGTCATTAACATGAAAACAACGGCCGTCCGTATTATTCCAAAGGGCAAAGAAGGCGATATGATTGAGTTTGGAGGCTTGCTAGGGACAGCTCCAGTTATGAAGGTCAACGGGGCTTCGTCTGTTGATTTCATCTCTCGCGGTGGGCAAATCCCAGCTCCAATCCATAGTTTTAAAAATTAATAAAAAAGCGAGAGGATTTAAGTTGAGTTTAAGGATGACTGTGTATACTATAATTATTAAATAAAGACCTCCTAACTTTATTTAATAGAAATCCTAAACTTTTTCATAATAATCTCCTAGGGAAGCTACCATGAGGGTAGCTTTTCTTTTGGATAATTTACAAATGTTGGCTTTGCTTTTGAAAGCCGAATATTTCTTTGGTCCATGATATAATAGAAGAAAATGGAGGATAGAAAATGTCTAAAGTAAGATTGTACTTGGTCCGTCATGGGAAAACGATGTTTAACACAATTGGACGTGCTCAAGGATGGAGTGATACACCCCTGACTGCAGAAGGTGAGTTGGGAATCCATGAACTGGGAATTGGCTTGAGAGAGTCTGGCTTGCAGTTTGACCGCGCTTATTCCAGTGATTCAGGTCGCACTATTCAAACCATGGGAATTATCCTAGAAGAACTTGGCCTGCAGGGAAAAATCCCTTACCGCATGGACAAGCGCATCAGAGAGTGGTGCTTTGGTAGTTTTGATGGAGCCTATGATGGGGACCTCTTTATGGGATTGATTCCGAGAATTTTCAATGTAGACCATGTTCACCAGTTGTCCTATGCAGAACTAGCAGAAGGTTTGGTAGAGGTTGATACAGCAGGCTGGGCTGAAGGTTGGGAAAAACTCAGTGGTCGAATCAAGGAAGGCTTTGAAGCGATTGCCAAAGAAATGGAAGAACAAGGTGGGGGCAATGCTCTCGTCGTCAGCCATGGAATGACCATTGGGACTATTGTGTATCTGATCAATGGTATGCATCCACATGGTCTAGATAATGGTAGCGTGACGATTCTTGAATATGAGGACGGTCAGTTTAGCGTAGAAGTTGTTGGTGACCGTAGCTATCGAGAGCTCGGACGTGAGAAGATGGAAGAAATAAAAAATTAGCTCCAAGTGGGAGCTAATTTTTTCCTGTTAAATAAGTTGGATTTGCGACTCAGTATTTCATTTTATCCAAGTCTAAAAGAACATTTCTCGTCTTTCAAATTCCCCCAAAAATGGTATAATAGTAACATCACAAAATTGGAGAGAGACCATGAGTTTTTATAATCATAAAGAAATTGAACCTAAGTGGCAGGGTTACTGGGCAGAACATCATACATTTAAGACAGGAACAGATGCCTCAAAACCGAAGTTTTATGCGCTTGACATGTTCCCTTACCCGTCTGGAGCAGGTCTGCACGTAGGGCACCCAGAAGGCTACACTGCAACCGATATCCTCAGTCGTTACAAACGTGCGCAAGGCTATAATGTCCTTCACCCAATGGGTTGGGATGCCTTTGGTTTGCCTGCAGAGCAATACGCTATGGATACGGGGAATGACCCAGCAGAATTCACAGCGGAAAACATTGCCAACTTCAAACGTCAAATCAATGCGCTTGGCTTCTCTTACGACTGGGATCGTGAGGTTAACACAACAGATCCAAACTACTATAAGTGGACGCAATGGATTTTCACTAAGCTTTACGAAAAAGGCCTGGCCTATGAAGCCGAAGTGCCTGTAAACTGGGTTGAAGAGTTGGGAACAGCTATCGCAAACGAAGAAGTCCTTCCTGACGGAACGTCTGAGCGTGGAGGCTATCCAGTTGTCCGCAAACCGATGCGTCAATGGATGCTTAAAATCACGGCCTATGCAGAGCGATTGCTTAATGACTTGGATGAGTTGGATTGGCCAGAATCTATCAAGGATATGCAACGCAACTGGATTGGTAAATCAACTGGTGCCAATGTAACCTTTAAAGTTAAGGGAACAGACAAGGAATTCACAGTCTTTACGACTCGTCCTGACACTCTTTTCGGTGCGACTTTCACTGTCTTGGCTCCTGAGCATGACTTGGTTGACGCTATCACAAGTCCAGAGCAAGCTGAAGCCGTAGCAGACTACAAACATCAAGCCAGCCTCAAGTCTGACTTGGCTCGTACCGACCTTGCCAAGGAAAAAACTGGTGTTTGGACGGGTGCTTATGCCATCAATCCTGTCAATGGCAAGGAAATTCCAATCTGGATTGCCGACTATGTTCTTGCTAGCTATGGTACAGGTGCTGTCATGGCCGTGCCTGCCCATGACCAACGTGACTGGGAATTTGCCAAACAATTTGGTCTTCCAATCGTCGAAGTGCTTGAAGGTGGAAATGTAGCAGAAGCTGCTTACACAGAAGATGGTCTTCATGTCAATTCAGACTTCCTAGATGGCCTTAACAAAGAAGACGCAATTATTAAAATTGTGGCTTGGTTGGAAGAAAAAGGTTGTGGTCAAGAGAAGGTTACCTACCGTCTCCGCGACTGGCTCTTTAGCCGTCAACGTTACTGGGGGGAGCCAATTCCAATCATTCATTGGGAAGATGGGACTTCAACAGCTGTTCCAGAAAGTGAATTACCACTTGTCTTGCCAGTAACAAAGGATATTCGCCCTTCAGGTACTGGTGAAAGCCCGTTGGCTAACTTGACTGACTGGTTGGAAGTGACGCGTGAAGATGGCGTTAAAGGTCGTCGTGAAACCAACACCATGCCACAATGGGCTGGTTCAAGCTGGTACTACCTCCGCTATATTGACCCACATAACACAGAAAAATTGGCTGATGAGGACCTCCTCAAACAATGGTTGCCAGTAGATATCTATGTGGGTGGTGCAGAGCATGCCGTTCTTCACCTGCTCTATGCTCGTTTCTGGCACAAATTCCTCTATGACCTCGGTGTTGTTCCGACTAAGGAACCATTCCAAAAACTCTTTAACCAAGGGATGATTTTGGGAACAAGCTACCGTGACCACCGTGGAGCTCTTGTAGCGACTGACAAGGTTGAAAAACGTGACGGTTCTTTCTTCCATGTGGAAACAGGAGAAGAGTTGGAGCAAGCACCAGCTAAGATGTCTAAATCTCTCAAGAACGTTGTCAATCCAGACGATGTGGTGGAACAATACGGCGCTGACACCCTTCGTGTCTATGAAATGTTCATGGGACCACTCGATGCCTCTATCGCTTGGTCAGAAGAAGGTCTGGAAGGAAGCCGTAAATTCCTCGACCGTGTTTACCGTTTGATTACAAGTAAAGAAATCGTTGCGGACAACAATGGTGCTCTTGACAAGATCTATAACGAAACTGTTAAGGCTGTAACTGAGCAAATCGAATCCATGAAATTCAACACAGCAATTGCCCAACTTATGGTCTTTGTCAACGCTGCCAACAAGGAAGACAAACTCTATGTAGACTACGCCAAAGGCTTTATCCAATTGATTGCCCCATTTGCACCTCACTTGGCAGAAGAACTCTGGCAAACAGTTGCAGCAACAGGTGAATCCATCTCTTACGTGGCTTGGCCAACATGGGACGAAAGCAAATTAGTTGAAGATGAAATCGAAATCGTCGTCCAAATCAAAGGTAAAGTCCGTGCTAAACTCATGGTTGCTAAAGACCTATCACGCGAAGAATTGCAAGAAATCGCTCTGGCTGATGAAAAAGTCAAAGTAGAGATTGATGGCAAGGAAATCGTGAAAGTGATTAGTGTACCTAACAAGCTTGTTAATATCGTTGTGAAATAAGATAGGAATCCTTCAGAGTAGAATCTGGAGGATTTTTAAATTGGATTATGCTATAATAGTCCCAACTAAGATAAAAACACAGTTCTGGTTGGTAGTCCAGACGTAGGCAAGCCTATCAGTAACCTTCCTCCTTGGTTGTCCATTCTTAGGGATAGATTTAAGGAGGTGCTGTCGTGGAAATCGTTTCAATTGGCTTGACAGTTTATTTTGAAGATGGATTTTGGCATGGATTGTTTGAACAAGAGTGTGAGGGAACTTATCAAGTTTGTCGTGTGACATTTGGTCAGGAACCAAAAGAGGATGAAATTTTGAAACTTTTACAGACTCAGTTTGCTCGGTTATCTTTTAGTCCAGAGGCAACAGTCAAACAGCATGTGAAGATTAAGAATCCGAAGCGTCTGCAGCGAGCTGTAAAGAAACAGGTGAAGCAGAAAGTTTCTTCTAAGTCACAAGAGCTCTTGCAGTTGCAGTACGAGGAACAAAAAAAGCATTCAAAACAACAGTCTAGTCTCCAAAAGCAATTGCTCAAGCAAGAGAGATTTGAACGCAAACAGCAAAAACGTAGAGAGAAGCACAAGGGTCACTAGTGACTCTCTCTTTCATAAAATAGAACAGCTCTTCTTGGATAACAAGAGCTGTTTTTGCTTGTATTGAAGATTTCTTTCCTAATAGATAGACTTATCGTTAATGGCAGTTTCAAATTCAGGACCATACTTGCTTGCTTCAAATTCAATCCTGCCCCATTCAGCATTTTCATTTTACTAGAAGGGAGTGTGTGCCATGATTTCTGATTCATTTTTTATTGCTTGGTTTAGCGAGAACAATACTATTGACTCCTGGATTTTTCTGCCGGATGCTATAGAATACCTCTTTTGTAGCGCATGTTTAAAAATATAATGTGTGGTTGTAAGTGATTTTAAACTTCCTCTAGTGATTCGATAGGAGAAAAACGGTTGCAGCCTGCTCTACTTTAATTTAACCCCCATTATTTTACCACTTGGCCTTTCATTTTAACTGCTTATCTCAAAAGTCGATTTTTCTTTCATACTTTTTGTTAAACTAGTGTGGTTAAGAGGAGGAAAAAATATGATTTTACAAGCTAAACATTTGACTAAACGGTACGGCAATCATATGGCTGTCGATGATATTCAGTTAGAGTTTGAAAAAGGAAGTTTCAATGCTATTTTGGGACCCAATGGTGCAGGGAAATCAACCACTATTTCCATGTTAATCGGTTTGAAAAAGCCGACAAAGGGTCAGATTCGATATGCGCCAAATACGAAAATCGGAGTTGTTTTTCAAGCTAGTGTACTGGATGAGATGTTGACGGTTAGGGAAAATCTCACGATTCGTGCTCAACAGTATAAGGAGATTGCGGCAAGTCGTGTGGATGATTTGATTCATCAACTGGGTTTGACTGCTTTCCAGAAACAACTATATGGGACTTTGTCAGGTGGGCAAAAACGTCGGGTTGATATTGCGCGTGCTCTTCTTTCGCGACCAGATATTCTTTTCTTGGATGAACCAACGACAGGTCTTGATATTCAAACTCGCAAATCCATCTGGGATCTACTGTATCGACTACAAAAGGATGAAGGGATGACTATTATCTTAACGACTCATTATCTGGATGAAGCAGATGAAGCGGATCAGATCTATATCGTTGATCATGGGAAAGTGATTGCGCAAGGTTCTGCGACTGCTATTAAAAGTCAGTATGCATCTAATATTCTAAAAATTCGTTTTAAGGAAATGAAGGATTTAAAAAAGCTGCTACAGACTGGAATGACAGTAGAGGAAGAAAATGAGTTGAAATATCTTTTTTATCCAAGGACGTCACAGGAAGCCATTGAATATTTGGCAAAAGTTCGAGAAGAAATTGATGCTTTTGAGTTTCGTCCGGGTACTATGGATGATGCCTTTATTGCACTTACAGGAAGAGAGGTTCGCTAATGTTAGCTTTATTGAAACGGAATTTTATCTTATATTTTCGTAATCGTTCGGGAGTATTTTTCTCATTATTGGGGGCATTGATTTCCTTCCTCCTTTATATCATTTTTTTGCAGAAGAATTTGACGGATTCTTGGTCCCAACTCCCTAATAGTACGAACCTTTTAAACAACTGGCTGATGGGTGGGACCTTGGCTGTGACTGGGATGACAACCAGTTTTACGGCTCTTAAACAAATGGTTCAGGACCGCGAAAATCAAGTGGATCAAGATCTTTTCTTGACAGATTTAGGTAACTGGGGCTTACAGGCGTCCTATCTAATCAGTAGTATTGTTATTTCTTTTGTCATGCAGGTGTTTATGTATGCTGTTATGAGTTTTTATTTTAAAGAGAGCCCAGTTATCAGCTATTTACCGGAAATCGCTTTGATTATGTTGTTAAGCAGTCTGCTTTCAAGTCTGGTAAATGTTCTCTTGATTTACCGTTTTCAATCTGTAGATAGCCTTGGTAAACTAGCAACGATAGTGGGAACTGCTTCTGGATTTTTAGTAGGAACTTATATCCCCATTGGAGTATCACCTGATTCTGCACAGCTTTTCATGAAATGTACCCCTGCAACTTATATTGCTTCTCTCTATCGACAAGTCTTGATGAAAGAGCGGTTAGAGACCGCATTTTCAGGAAATAACAGTCTGTTACAGGAATTTCAAGAAAAAATGGGAATCCAAATCAACTGGCAAGAACTATTGACAAAGGAAGAAACATACTTTATAGTGGTTATTATCAGTCTCATCGCTATTTTTCTTTGGCTTTTATTTGTTAAAGTGTTTAGCAAGAGAAAATAAAGATGTATTGGAGAGAAAATGAAGATTCGTTTTGAAATGAAGACAGAGTTTTCAGAAAAAGACCCACACATTTTAATTCAGGCAGCTCAGTTAACCGACCAAGCAAGAGAGGTCATGGAGTATTTAGAACAATTTTCAACGACCAATCAGGTGGTCGTTCCTATTCGAACGGATGATCATCTGGTTATGGTGAAAATTGAGGATCTTATTCTAGCAGATATCGATAAGAATTTGTTGACCATTTATACAGTAGACGGGATTTATAAAACTAAGGAAACATTGACAAACTTTCAGAATCGGATTAACCGGCGTAACTTTATACAGATATCACGTCATTCAGTTATAAACATTGACCATTTAGAGTCATTATCGGATAGCTTTTCAGGGAACATGATGGCTAAGATGACTCGGGGTCTCAAATCGAGTGTGAGTCGGAAATACGTTAAGTCCTTAATGGATTATCTAGGTTTATAGGAGAAAATCATGAAGCGATTGATTGCTTATTTTGTATCAGGAATGCGTACGGCCTCCTTTGTTTATTTGAGTTTGGTGTTATTGGCTCAGTTTTATTCAGGTATTACCTATCCCGCACCAACGACAAAAAATATTCTAGCTTTGTTTTTGATGAGTGGAATTATGGGTGTATTGACCTTAATCCTTGAAAGGCTAGAGTTTCTTGCTTATAGTATGCGTGTAGGAGTTCATTTGTTAGCGACAGCTACTATTTTAGTATTAACCTACCTATTTTTTGGCTGGGGTTCAGCATTGTTGAGTCCCTTGCTTTGGTTCTTTTTCTTATTAATTTATGGACTGATATGGTTGTACCAGATCTGGCAAACTCACAAACTCACCCAACGAATTAATCAAGCCTTAGAAGATAAAAGAAAGAAAACGAATCACTAATGTAGTGTTGAGGATGAGGTTTGAGGAGAGTGCTAGTTTCCATATAGAGCAAATTATGATATAGTATTTTCAGCGTAAAACAAGGAGAAAAACAATGCCAGTAAATGAATATGGTCAGATAATTGGTGAGTCAATGGAAGGTTATACACCAGGTGAATTGCCTTCCATTGATTTCTTAGAAGGGCGCTACGCTCAGATAGAGGCTCTTTCAGTGGAAAAGCATGCGGAGGATCTGCTAGCTGTTTATGGTCCTGATACGCCTCGTGAGATGTGGACCTACCTTTTTCAGGAACCAGTGGCAGATATGGAGGAACTGGTTACCGTCTTAAATCAGATGTTGGCTCGTAAGGACCGTTTTTACTATGCGATTATAGATAAGGAAACTGGTAAGGCTTTGGGAACTTTTTCACTCATGCGCATTGATCAGAATAACCGAGTAATAGAAGTGGGTGCTGTCACTTTTTCTCCTGCTCTTAAGGGTACGAGGATAGGGACGGAGGCTCAATATCTCCTAGCTCGCTATGTTTTTGAGGAGCTTAACTATCGTCGATATGAGTGGAAATGCGATGCTCTAAATCTGCCATCAAGACGAGCTGCGGAACGTTTGGGCTTTGTCTATGAAGGGACCTTCCGCCAGGCAGTCGTTTATAAGGGGCGCACGAGGGATACGGATTGGCTCTCTATGATTGATAAGGACTGGCCTCAAGTCAAAGCTCGTTTAGAAACATGGTTAGCTCCTGAAAATTTTGATAAAAATGGACGGCAGTACAAGAGCTTAAGAGAATTCTGAGAGGTGTTGAGATGATGACTATTAGAAAGCAAGAAGTTGTTAAGTTAGAGGATGTTTTGCATCTCTATCAGGCAGTTGGATGGACAAATTATACACATCAACCTCAGATGTTGGAGAAAGCTCTGTCTCACTCACTAGCGATTTATTTGGCACTTGATGGTGATGCCGTGGTAGGCTTGGTCCGTTTGGTCGGAGATGGTTTTTCATCGATTTTTGTCCAGGATTTGATCGTTTTGCCTAGCTATCAGCGCCAAGGGATTGGTAGCGACTTGATGAAAGAGGCTTTAGGTGATTACAAAGATGCCTATCAAGTCCAACTAGTGACCGAACAGACAGAAAAAAACTTGGGATTCTATCGATCTCTGGGATTTGAAACCTTATCTACTTATGATTGTACAGGAATGATTTGGGTGGATCGAAAAAGATAAAAAAATTATTTTTTCTTAAGTAAAGTTTAAGTATCCTCTTGTATCATATAGTTATTAAATAAAGACCTCCTAATACTCTTCGAAAATCTCACCATACTTCGTTAGAGTCGACTTAGCTAACTATAGTTACGCTTGCGTCTATCTGCCTAGTCTGATTTCGATTTTCATTGAGTACCCTTTATTTAATGAAATCCCAAACTTTTCTTTTTCATCATAATCTCCTAAAGAAGTCACCCAATCAGGTGGCTTTTTATGACTTGGAGAGGAAAAATCCATTTGTAAAAAAATTTTTTAAAAAATGATAAATCAGAGAAAAAGTTAAGTTAGCTTTAAGATTCATCTTGTATCATATAACCATTAAATAAAGACCTCCTAACTTTATTTAATGAAATCCTAAACTTTTCTTTTTCATAATAATCTCCCTAAAGAGGCCACCCAATCAGGTGGCTTTTTTGTTTGTGGCTTGGATTTTTGATATAATAGAGCCATGAGTAGAATTTTAGATAATGAAATCATGGGGGATGAGGAGTTAGTCGAACGTACGCTCCGTCCTCAGTATTTACGTGAATATATCGGTCAGGATAAGGTCAAGGACCAGCTGCAAATCTTTATCGAGGCTGCCAAAATGCGGGATGAGGCACTGGACCATGTTCTTTTATTTGGTCCTCCAGGTCTCGGGAAAACAACCATGGCCTTTGTTATTGCCAATGAACTGGGAGTCAATCTCAAGCAAACATCTGGTCCTGTCATTGAAAAAGCGGGGGATCTGGTAGCGATTTTGAATGATTTGGAACCTGGAGACGTTCTCTTTATTGACGAGATTCATCGCTTGCCCATGTCGGTGGAAGAGGTGCTTTATAGTGCCATGGAAGACTTCTACATTGATATCATGATTGGTGCTGGTGAAGGCAGTCGCAGTGTTCATTTGGACTTGCCACCTTTTACCTTGATTGGTGCAACGACCCGTGCGGGTATGCTTTCTAATCCTTTGAGAGCACGTTTCGGGATTACAGGCCATATGGAATACTATGCCCATGCTGATTTGACGGAGATTGTTGAGCGGACGGCAGATATCTTTGAGATGGCAATCACCCACGAGGCAGCTGCTGAGCTGGCCTTGCGTAGTCGGGGAACTCCTCGTATCGCCAATCGCCTCCTTAAGCGCGTGCGCGATTTTGCCCAGATTATGGGAAATGGGGTTATCGATGATGTCATTACCGATAAGGCTTTGACCATGCTGGATGTTGACCGTGAAGGTCTAGACTATGTGGACCAAAAAATCCTCCGTACCATGATTGAGATGTACGGTGGTGGTCCTGTCGGGCTGGGAACCCTTTCGGTTAATATCGCCGAGGAGCGTGAGACGGTAGAAGATATGTACGAACCCTACCTCATCCAAAAAGGCTTTATCATGCGAACTCGTTCTGGACGGGTGGCGACAGCTAAGGCATATGAGCATTTAGGGTATGAATACAATGAAAAATAAGCAAGAAATTCTAGACGTTTTTAGAGAAAATCCAGATATAATGGCTATTTTGCCCATCATTCGTAACCTTGGTCTGAAAGACTCCTGGTTGGCGGCAGGTTCAGTCAGGAATTTCATCTGGAATCTCTTGTCAGATAAATCCCCTTTTGATCATGAAACGGATGTGGATGTGATTTTCTTTGATCCAGATATTTCTTATGAGGAAACAGTATCCATAGAGAAAAAACTGAGAGAAGATTTTCCTCAGTATCAGTGGGAGTTGAAAAATCAGGTCTATATGCATCAGCACAGTCCCCACACTGCGCCTTACACGAGTTCTCGTGATGCTATGAGTAAGTATCCTGAACGCTGTACGGCGATAGGGCTTCGCTTGCATGCCGACGCAACTTTAGAGCTCTTTGCGCCCTATGGTCTAGAGGATATTTTTAACTTTCACGTATCCCCAACTCCTCACTTCTTAGAGAATGAGGACCGAATGAAGCTCTATCAAGAACGCTTGTCCAAGAAAAATTGGCAAGAAAAATGGAAAAATCTGACTTTCTCAAAAAACTTAAGAAAAATTTAAGTTAGGGACGGTATACTAGGTTCATAAGTTAAGAGGAACTTAACTTAAACTCCTAAAACTTTTTCATAATAATCTCCCTATAAAATTAAGTCGCCCAATCAGGCGGCTTATTTTTTGTCTGTATGGAGAGCTAATAACTTAGCAATAGAAGAAAATAGGGAAATATGGTATAATGAAACGATAGATTTTTGAATAGGAATAAGAACATGTTTGGATTTTTTAAGAAAGATAAAGCTGTAGAAGTTGAGGTTCCAACACAGGTTCCTGCTCATATTGGCATCATCATGGATGGGAATGGTCGTTGGGCTAAAAAACGAATGCAACCACGGGTTTTTGGTCATAAGGCAGGGATGGAAGCCCTCCAAAAAGTGACCAAGGCAGCTAACAAGATGGGAGTTAAGGTCATCACGGTTTATGCCTTTTCAACGGAAAATTGGACACGCCCAGATCAAGAAGTCAAGTTTATCATGAACTTGCCCGTTGAGTTTTATGACAACTACGTTCCTGAATTGCATGCAAATAACGTTAAGATTCAGATGATTGGAGAGACGGACCGTTTGCCTAAGCCGACTTTTGAAGCTTTGAAAAAAGCAGAGGAGTTGACCAAGAACAATACGGGTTTGATTCTCAATTTTGCGCTCAATTATGGTGGTCGTGCTGAAATTACGCAGGCTCTTAAGGGCTTGGCTCAAGATGTTCTAGATGCTAAAATCAACCCTGGTGATATCACAGAAGATATGATTGGGGACTATCTTTTCACGCAACACCTGCCAAAGGATTTGCGGGATCCGGATTTGATTATCCGTACGAGTGGTGAGTTGCGTTTGAGTAATTTCTTGCCATGGCAAGCAGCCTATAGTGAGCTTTACTTTACGGATACCTTGTGGCCTGATTTTGATGAAGCCGCCTTGCAGGAAGCTATTGCTGCTTTTAACCATCGCAATCGCCGTTTTGGAGGAGTTTAGGAGAAGATATGACCAAGGATTTACAAAAGAGAACATTGTTTGCGGTATTGGCCCTGGCGATTTTCCTTCCAGTCTTGTTTGCGGGAGGGCTCCTGTTGCAGATAGGGATTGGCTTGTTAGCGATGCTAGGTGTCCATGAACTCTTGCACATGAAGGGGCTAAAGACTATGACCATTGAGGGTGCTTTGACTCTTTTTGCGACCTTCGCTCTCACAGTTCCTTTAGAAAATTACCTAACATTTTTGCCTGTTGATGGGAATGTGGTTGCCTATAGTGTTTTGATTACCATAATGCTAGGGACGACCGTCTTCAGTAAAAACTATACGATTGAAGATGCCGCTTTTCCAATTGCTGTGAGCTTTTATGTTGGTTTTGGCTTCAATGCCTTACTAGATGCTCGGGTGGCAGGTTTTGACAAGGTACTTTTGGCCCTTTTTATCGTTTGGGCGACAGATAGCGCAGCCTACCTGACAGGGATGAATTTTGGTAAACATAAGTTGGCACCGAGAGTTTCTCCTAATAAGAGTATTGAGGGCTTTGTCGGTGGTATTCTAGGTGCGGTACTGATAACAGTAGTTTTCATGTTAGTGGACAGCACAGTTGCTCTTCCTTATGGGATTTATAGAATGAGTCTCTTTGCTGCCTTCTTCAGTGTGGCAGGTCAGTTTGGTGACTTGATTGAGAGTGCCATGAAACGCCATTTCGGTGTTAAGGATTCTGGAAAATTTATCCCTGGACATGGCGGTGTGTTGGATCGCTTTGACAGCATGCTGATTGTGTTTCCAATGATGCACTTATTTGGCCTGTTTTAAAGAAAGGAATATTGAATGATTGGATTGCTAACCTTTATCCTCGTTTTTGGGATTATTGTGGTGGTGCATGAGTTTGGACATTTTTATTTTGCCAAGAAATCAGGCATTTTAGTTCGTGAATTTGCCATTGGTATGGGGCCCAAGATTTTTTCCCATATCGGTAAGGATGGCACGGCTTATACCATTCGAATTCTTCCTCTAGGAGGCTATGTTCGTATGGCAGGCTGGGGTGATGATACGACAGAAATTAAGACAGGAACTCCGGTCAGTTTAACACTTGCCGACGATGGTAAGGTCAAACGGATTAACCTCTCAGGGAAGAAACTGGATCAAACGGCTCTCCCTATGCAGGTAACCCAGTTTGACTTTGAAGACAAGCTCTTCATTAAAGGCTTGGTCTTGGAAGAAGAAAAGACTTTTGCAGTGGATCATGATGCAACGGTTGTTGAGGCAGATGGAACCGAAGTGCGCATCGCTCCTTTGGATGTACAGTATCAAAATGCTTCTATCTGGGGCAAGCTCATCACCAACTTTGCAGGTCCCATGAATAACTTTATCTTAGGAGTTGTTGTTTTTTGGATCTTGATCTTTTTGCAAGGCGGTGTTAGAGATACTCAGACCAATCTCTTTCATGTCATGCCAGAGGGAGCTTTGGCTAAGGTAGGTGTAGCTGAGACCGCTCAAATTACCAAGGTCGGCTCGCATGAGGTTAAAAATTGGCAAGATTTGACCCAGGCTGTGGAAGCAGATACCAAGGACAAGACCGCCCCGACCTTGGATGTGACCATTTCTGAAAATGGTAGTGAAAAACAAGTCACTGTGACGCCAGAAGAAAATCAAGGACGTTATATTCTTGGGGTTCAACCGGGGGTCAAGTCAGACTTTCTATCCATGTTTGTTGGTGGATTTACGACAGCTGCTGACTCGGGGCTCCGTATCCTTTCGGCTCTGAAAAACTTGATTTTCCATCCAGATTTGAACAAACTCGGTGGTCCCGTTGCTATTTTTAAGGCAAGTAGCGATGCTGCTAAAAATGGTCTTGAGAATGTCCTCTACTTCCTAGCTATGATTTCCATCAATATTGGAATTTTTAACTTGATTCCTATCCCGGCTTTGGATGGTGGAAAGATTGTGCTCAACATCCTAGAGGCTATCCGCCGGAAACCCCTTAAACAAGAAATTGAAACCTATGTCACCATGGCTGGTGTAGTTATCATGGTTGTCTTGATGCTAGCTGTGACCTGGAATGACATTATGCGACTCTTCTTTTAGATAATCGAGGAATATTATGAAACAAAGTAAAATGCTAATCCCAACGCTTCGCGAAATGCCAAGCGATGCTCAAGTTATCAGCCACGCCCTTATGTTGCGTGCTGGTTATGTCCGTCAAGTTTCTGCCGGTGTTTATTCTTACCTGCCACTCGCTAACCGTGTGATTGAAAAGGCTAAGAATATCATGCGCCAAGAGTTTGATAAGATTGGTGCGGTGGAGATGTTGGCTCCTGCCCTTCTCAGTGCCGATCTTTGGCGTGAATCAGGTCGTTATGAAACTTATGGTGAAGACCTTTATAAACTGAAAAACCGTGAAAAGTCAGACTTTATTCTAGGTCCGACCCACGAAGAGACTTTTACAGCTATTGTCCGTGATTCTGTTAAGTCTTACAAGCAATTGCCACTCAATCTCTACCAAATTCAACCGAAATACCGTGATGAAAAACGTCCACGTAACGGGCTTCTCCGTACGCGTGAATTTATCATGAAAGACGGCTATAGTTTCCATGCTAATTACGATAGTTTGGATGTGACTTATGACGAGTACAAAGCGGCCTATGAACGTATCTTTACTCGTAGTGGCTTGGACTTCAAGGCTATAATCGGTGATGGTGGCGCCATGGGTGGTAAGGATAGCCAAGAATTTATGGCCATCACACCAGCCCGTACAGACCTTGACCGCTGGGTTGTCTTGGACAAGTCAGTTGCCTCATTTGATGAAATTCCTGCAGAAGTGCAAGAAGAAATCAAGGCAGAATTGCTCAAATGGATGGTTTCTGGTGAAGACACCATCGCCTACTCAACTGAGTCTAGCTATGCAGCTAACTTAGAAATGGCAACAAACGAGTACAAACCAAGCAACCGTGTCGTTGCGGAAGAAGAAGTGATTCGAGTGGAAACTCCAGGTGTTAAATCCATCGATGAAGTTGCAGCCTTCCTTAATGTGCCAGAAGAGCAAACGATTAAAACTCTCTTCTACATGGCAGATGGAGAACTTGTTGTAGCCCTTCTAGTTGGAAATGACCAACTCAATGAAGTTAAGTTGAAAAACCACTTGGGAGCAGATTTCTTTGATGTTGCGAGCGAGGAAGAAGTAGCAAATGTTATCTCAGCTGGCTTTGGTTCGCTTGGCCCAGTTGGTTTGCCAGAAAATGTGAAAATCATTGCAGACCGTAAGGTACAAGATGTTCGCAATGCTGTTGTGGGGGCCAACGAAGATGGTTACCACTTGACGGGTGTGAACCCAGGTCGTGATTTCACTGCAGAATACGTGGATATCCGCGAAGTTCGTGAGGGTGAAATTTCACCAGACGGACAAGGCGTTCTTAACTTCGCGCGTGGTATCGAGATCGGTCATATTTTCAAACTCGGCACTCGTTATTCAGCAAGTATGGGCGCAGATGTTTTGGATGAAAATGGTCGTGCTGTGCCAATCATCATGGGATGTTACGGTATTGGTGTTAGCCGTCTTCTCTCAGCAGTTATGGAGCAACACGCCCGCCTCTTTGTCAACAAAACGCCTAAAGGGGAATACCGTTATGCTTGGGGAGTTAACTTCCCTAAAGAATTGGCGCCATTTGATGTGCATTTGATCACTGTCAATGTCAAGGATGAAGAAGCGCAAGCCTTAACAGAAAAACTTGAAGCAAGCTTGATGGGAGCTGGTTACGAAGTCTTGACAGACGACCGTAACGAACGTGTCGGAGTGAAGTTTAGCGATAGCGACTTGATTGGTCTGCCAATCCGTATCACTGTTGGGAAGAAAGCAGCCGATGGCATCGTAGAAGTTAAGATTAAGGCGACTGGTGACACCATCGAAGTTCATGCAGACAACTTGCTCGAAACCCTTGAAATCCTCAGCAAGAAATAAAAACTATAATCAGAAGAAAAACAAGGCAAAAATGTAACTAGTTTTTACCTTGTTTTTTCTATATAATGGGAAAAATGAATAAACGAAGAGGTAAAGCTATGCTAAAATTTCCAAAGGATTTTGTCTGGGGTTCCTCCACTTCTGGACCACAGACAGAAGGTCGTGTACCTGGTGACGGCAAGGGAGACAATCTCTGGGATTATTGGTTCCAAGTAGAGCCAAATCGTTACTACAATGGAATTGGACCTGATAAAACATCGACTTTTTACGAAAACTGGGAAAAGGATATTGAGCTTTTGGTAGAGACTGGGCATACAGCCTTCCGAACTTCTATCCAGTGGTCTCGTATTTTCCCGCAAGGCCGTGGAGAGGTCAATCCGCAAGGGGTGACTTTCTACCGTCAGGTTTTTGAAGCTATTAAGGCCAAAGGGATTCGTCTCTTAGTCAATCTCTATCACTTCGACCTGCCTTTTGCCCTCCAAGAAGACGGCGATGGTTGGGAAAATAAGGCAACCGTCAGGGCCTATAAAGACTATGCTCGTTTTTGTTTTGAAACTTACGGCGACTTGGTGGACCAATGGATTACCTTCAACGAGCCCATCGTACCTGTAGAATTTGGTTATTTTTATGATGCCCATTATCCTCACAAGGTAGATGCCAAAGCGGCGGTTAAGGTTGCCTATCATACGCAACTGGCTAGTAGTCTTGCGGTTAAGGCCTGTCATGAGGTTTTGCCTGATTCCAAGATTGGGATTGTCCTTAACTTGACACCGGCTTATCCACGCAGCCAGCATCCTGCTGATGTCAAGGCAGCTCGCATTGCCGATCTCTTCCAAGCCCAATCTTTCCTAGATCCGTCTGTCTTGGGAGCTTATCCAGAGGAATTGGTGGAAATTTTAGCTGAACATGATTTGCTGCCAGAGTACACTGTTGAAGAGTTAGAACTCATTCGCGAGAATACAGTTGATTTCCTAGGAGTGAACTACTATCAGCCTTTGCGTGTCATGGCGCCACGTTTTGCTAAACATCCAGACAGTCCCCTCTTGCCAGAACATTTTTACGAGCCTTATATCATGCCGGGCCGTAAAATCAATCCTCACCGTGGATGGGAAATTTATGAGCAAGGGATTTATGATATTGCCCAAAATATCAAGGAAAATTATGGTAATATCGAGTGGATGCTGACCGAAAACGGCATGGGTGTTGAAGGGGAAGAAAAATTCCGTGAGAATGGCATGATTCAGGACGACTATCGTATCGACTTTGTCAAAGGACATCTTCGTGAACTCCACCGTGCGATTGAAGATGGAGCCAATTGTAAGGGCTACTTAATCTGGACCTTTATCGACTGCTGGTCATGGCTCAACAGTTATAAAAACCGCTACGGTCTGGTTGAACTTGACTTGGAAACCCAAGAACGCCGCTTGAAAAAATCAGGCCACTGGTTCAAAGAACTAAGTGATAATAATGGATTTTAAGAATAAAAAGAGTGAGATGGCGTTCATCTCACTTTTTATTACAATATCATCACCAAGGTTCCAATCGTAATCAGGATACAGCCAATGATTGTTTTAAAGGTCAGGACATCTTGTAGAAAGAAAAAGGCTAAAACGAGGGTAATGACGAGACTGAATTTATCGACAGCAGATACCTCAGTCGCATTGCCCATCTGCAAGGCCTTGTAGTAGCAGAGCCAGGAGGCGCCTGTCGCCAAACCAGATAAGATGAGAAAGAGCCAACTTTTTCTACTGATGTTGAAAATTTCGGTCTGACTATTGGTCAAGAAAACCATGGCCCAGGCCATAAGAATGACGACGACCGTACGAATAGCAGTTGCTAGATTGGATGGAACTCCCTCAATCCCAATCTTGGCTAAAATTGACGTTAAGGCTGCAAAGACAGCTGATAAAAGTGCGAAGAAAAACCACATGGCAAATACCTCCTCTTTTTATTATAAGTAATTGATGCTGACTTGTCAGGTATCAAGTGAAATCTTGATAAAATACCAGATAGAAAAACTATACCAATTTTTATCCTTGACAAGTGAGAAAAACAAGTATATACTGTTTTTGCTGATTCTGTAAAAGGGAAATCAGACTATACCAATTTAAGGAGAAAGCACAGCTAGTCTGTGTCGTATATACTATGTGTGGAATTGTTGGTGTTGTTGGAAACACAAATGCAACTGATATTTTGATTCAAGGGCTTGAAAAGCTCGAATACCGTGGCTATGATTCTGCGGGGATTTTTGTCCTAGGTGGTGCTGAAAATCACCTAGTCAAGGCTGTCGGTCGTATCGCAGAATTGTCTGCCAAGACAGCCGGTGTTGAGGGAACAACAGGTATCGGACATACGCGTTGGGCGACTCACGGGAAACCAACGGAAGACAATGCTCACCCACACCGCTCTGAGACAGGACGTTTTGTCTTGGTGCACAATGGGGTGATTGAAAACTACCTCGAAATCAAGGAAGAATACCTTGCAGGTCACCACTTCAAGGGGCAAACCGATACGGAAATCGCTGTTCACCTGATTGGAAAATTTGCAGAAGAAGATGGTCTTTCAGTTCTTGAAGCCTTCAAAAAAGCTCTTCACATCATCCGTGGTTCTTATGCCTTTGCCTTGATTGACTCTGAAAATCCAGATGTCATCTATGTCGCTAAGAACAAATCTCCACTTTTGATTGGTCTTGGGGAAGGTTATAACATGGTTTGCTCAGATGCTATGGCCATGATTCGTGAGACCAACCAATACATGGAAATTCATGACCAAGAGTTGGTAATCGTCAAGGCGGATAGTGTGGAAGTTCAAGACTATGATGGCAATCGCCGTGAACGTGCTAGCTATACTGCGGAACTTGACTTGTCTGATATCGGTAAGGGAACTTACCCTTACTACATGCTCAAGGAAATTGATGAGCAACCAACGGTGATGCGTAAACTCATCCAAGCCTACACAGATGAGGCAGGTCAAGTAGTGGTTGACCCAGCTATCATCAAGGCTGTTCAAGATGCAGACCGCATCTACATCCTTGCAGCTGGAACATCGTACCACGCAGGATTTGCTTCTAAGAAGATGCTAGAAGAATTGACAGATACGCCAGTTGAACTTGGAATCTCATCTGAGTGGGGCTACGGTATGCCACTTCTCAGCAAAAAACCACTCTTCATCTTTATCAGCCAGTCTGGTGAAACAGCTGACAGCCGTCAGGTTTTGGTTAAGGCTAATGAAATGGGCATTCCAAGCTTGACAGTGACAAACGTTCCAGGCTCAACTCTTTCACGTGAAGCCAACCATACAATGCTCCTTCACGCGGGTCCTGAAATTGCTGTGGCATCAACCAAGGCCTACACAGCACAAATTGCAGCTCTTGCCTTCCTTGCAAAAGCAGTCGGAGAAGCAAACGGCAATGCCAAAGCGCAAGCCTTTGACCTGGTTCATGAGTTGTCAATCGTAGCTCAGTCTATCGAATCAACCCTTTCTGAAAAAGAAACCATTGATGCTAAAGTTCGTGACCTTCTTGAAACCACTCGCAATGCCTTTTACATCGGACGTGGTCAAGACTACTATGTAGCCATGGAAGCCAGTCTCAAACTCAAAGAGATTTCTTACATCCAGTGTGAAGGCTTTGCGGCAGGAGAACTCAAGCACGGGACCATTGCCTTGATTGAAGAAGGAACGCCTGTCTTGGCCCTCTTGTCAGATCCAGTCCTTGCTAACCATACTCGTGGAAATATCCAAGAGGTCGCAGCTCGTGGTGCCAAAGTTCTCACTATCGCAGAAGAAAATGTTGCTAAAGAGACAGACGATATCGTCCTTACGACAGTCCACCCTTACCTCTCACCAATCTCAATGGTCGTGCCAACACAATTGGTCGCTTACTTTGCAACCCTCCACCGTGGTCTTGATGTGGACAAACCACGTAACCTTGCTAAGTCAGTAACAGTAGAATAAGCTAAGAAAGTCTAGTTGATCTAGACTTTTTTGCTCTCTCTTGGTATACTTGAGTGAGGAGCCACTGTATTAGTAACTAAGTTATTTATCCTGAAAAGAAGTAAAATAGAGGGTCATTATGTTTCAATAGAAACGAAAAAACCTTGATGTAAGGCGATTCTTGAATTTTCAAATTTCAATGTATTGCAATAAAAATCAACCGAATGACTACATTTTTGTGAAATAAATTAGATGTTCGGATATATAGAAAACGCTCTAGTGATATTGTCTAGAGCGTTTTTGTGTTGTTTAAGAGAAATAGATGGTGGTTTTAGATAACTACATATTTCAGTTTTTTAAAATAAGATTTAATCGATGATAACTAGAAAGGAGTATTATGTTTACAAAAAATAAATTTCAATATTGTATTTACAATCATGAGAGATTAGAACTTCATGATCTGCAAAAGGAATATCAAAATGATAAAGCTGGGACAAAACTTAAGTATGAAAACCAATTATTTTGTCCAGGTTGTTACAAAGTGGACTTAGTGATAAATGAGAAAAAAGGGAAAGTCTATCTATCGAGCCATCCTAAATCACTTCATGGTGACGGATGTGAATATTCTTTGGAATCTGCTTCGAAAATAGAACTGAAAGAATACTATGAGAAAATTGATGCAGACTTTGCTGAGCAACTTTTAAATCGCATTTGGGAAGAAAAGGTCACTAGAGAAAAGCTGTTAGGAAACGTCAACGCTCCGCAAGATAAGAACGAAATTTCTGATGTAAAAATTGTTTTAGAAAATAAGGATGGGATTAGAAAATATTTACCTCGCAGATCCCTTCTCCTAAATGAATTAGAAGAATCTGCCCACCTGACTATGTACTATGGAGAATGTAAGGTGTTTATAGGAAAGACTGATAAGAAGTACTACTTACGAATGTTTCGAAACAATGATCATGCGAAGTATATCTGTAATTTAGTAATTCCTGAAAGAGTGTATAGATATTTGGAGGATGAATTAAGATTTATCCCACAATCAGAAGAATTGAGTTTTAAACATTCAAGAGCCAATGCAGTTCCTGTAAAGTTGGCCTTTGTTTCTACCATGAAGAAAAAACAAGAATATTTAAATGGATACTTGAGTTTTTCAAAATTACTTAAGGTGAAGCGTATTTAGATTGTATTAACTCCTAAAATTAGCTTTTTCTATTTAACTTTTAGGATAAAGTACAAAAATCATAGTATTCATTTCCTTACGAATCGATCAACATACTCTTTGAGGTTACTGTAGTAATTTTCGCTCCAATCCCAATCATATTTATCGAGGTGAGCTAAAATCACTTTTCCGTTTCCTCGTTCAATATCATAAACATCGTAGTTATCATTTACAAAAATGCCTTCTATACCATACCAATCAACTAAATTTTTGAAAGATCCCAGTTTTTCTAACCATATTTTTGTTTTTGGCATTTTATATGTAGAAATTAACTTACACTGGTTTCGTTCTTCTTCCGTTTTTGCATCTAGGTATAACTTAATGTCATATAATGTATAATCAATTCTATCACCGAAAACAAAATTACGTCTACTGTTAATTCCATGCTTTTCTTTAGGGAAAAAGAATATTGGGATTTTACGATATATAGCGTACTCTTCAACAGTTTGGATATCAATTCCATATTTTTTGTATATTCTACGGATAGAAAACAAGCCATCTGCTGTACATTGGACTCCATTTAGTTCTCTCAATCCGTTTGAATCTGGATCAATATAGAATGAATAGATCATTTTCCAAAATAATTCTATATCATTGAAATCTACTTCCTTGGCAAATTTATTAAATAAATCCCTTAGAACATCACTAGATAACCTATGTACATCTTCATAACTCATTTTACTTATTCCATAATATCTATGTATGGAATTATTGCATTCGAGAGCATCTCTTAAGATAATATCAGAAAAATATGTATCTTTATATTTTTTATAAAATGAACTTGATTTATACAGACTAATCACTTCATTAACATCACTCATTGGCTCTGCCTACACTTTCTATTTCTTATATATGTTTAATTTTGATATATTTAGCATATCATATAGAGCAAGAGTTTTCAATTAATACTTTACTGAATCTGAAATTTTGTAAATGGTTTATCATAAAAAAGAGTAAGACATATAATCTACGAATGTTTTGTAATGATGCTTCTGCAAATATTTCGTAATTTAATTATGTAAGAGAATGTTTATAACTGTTTAGAGGATAAATTAAGATTTATACCTCAATCAGAAGATTTAAGTTTTAAACATTCAAGAGCCAATGCAGTTCCTGTAAAGTTAGCCTTTGTTTCTATTATAAAGAAAAAACAAGAATACTATAATGCATTCTTAGGTTTTTCAAAATTACTTAAGGTAAAGCGTATTTAAATTATTTGTCGTATTAAGATTTAAAGTTTAAAAGAGCCCAAAATTCTATCGTAGTACCAAGTTTGTTGCGAGGAAAAGAAAAATTATGTAAAATTTAAATATACGAATAACAAGGAGAAGAAATTATGGTATATGTTCATAGATTTTTAGGACAATGGTTAGACAAAAACAACTCTTCAGATAAAGCCTCGATTATCCAAAAAGCATTGACTATCGGTAGTGGAGTTGACGAATACTTAAAGCAGTTGGAAGTGCGTAGACGGTTCACGCTAGCAGTAGAAAAGAGCAGATATTTTTATATGATTCCTAAAGAAGTATCTATCGAAAATACAAGAGCAGATAGATATTATCGTCTGGAAATGAAAGACTACGAGAATATCGCCTATAATACTGTCTTTTATGGTAATGGTACTTCTATTGTTGTTAAGGCACTATTTGAGAGTAGAGGAGAGATAGTACGTATCTACGAGTATGAAACGTTAGAAATGCTCATAGAGGATTTAAGAGAGGAAGTATCTATCACATTCAGTTGTATCTATAAGCCTTGCTATGTACTAGCAAGTGACTTTGAAGAGTTTAAACCTAGACTTGATTTAGGAAAACTCTATTGCCACTATGCTCATTCGCCTCGCTATCGCAAACCAATTGCTGAAGTAGAAATTTAAAGCTCCAATATTTAATGTACCGCACTCCGAAAGTTAGATTTCTTCTGTTTAACTTTCGGGTTGCATTTTAAAGTCTAAGCCACGGTTTATTGCTAGAAAATCAGAAATTATGTAAAATAGAAATATATGAATAACAAGGAGCCAAACCAAAATGGTAGAAAACATTTATTTATTTTTAATTGACTATGCGAAATCACTATTGTTGCACCCAATAGTAAACGGACTAAATTTGACTTTTTTCATTCTGTTGTGGCAAGGAATTGGAACTTTTGTGATTTTTTCATTGAGTGAGTTTACAGGACTACTACAAAGAAAGCTAAATCTAGAAGTAGATTATTTTATTTTGATTTTTGCTTGTGTAACTGGTTGCTTTGCTTCAATATGTTTTTTAGCAGGCGAGGAAAATGAAAAAGTCTATGGAAGAGTGTTTCGCTTGATTGGTATTTTTGGAATTGTCTTCCTATTCCTTATCCCTACCACAGTTATTCTAGGTGCAGGTATCATCATTCCTATATATTCTATTATAATGTGGATTATTAATGGTATTATTAGTGTCTTACCTATTCTGGCTGGACTTGCAGTGATTATGCCTATCCTATTCTTTGGAGGGATATTCTCAATCGTAGGTGCCATAGTAGGGCGATTGTAAGAAGGCACGGATTGTAAGAGAAAAGAAAGGAAAGAAAAGCTATGGACGACTATAACATTTTTGATTATTGGGACGGGGACGAGAAAAGACCTAAAAGTAAATTCGAAGGACTTTCAAATGATGAGGTTATTGAAATTCTAAAGCAAGAACTCTTAGAAAAAGAGGAAAAAGAGAAGAGAGAGGAAGAAAGAAAAAAACAAGCGTTTATCAAAGCAAAGAAAGACAAGGAGTATCAAGAATATAGTGCCAAGGTGGAATTACTATTTAAGTGGATGATTGGATTTGCTTTATTTGCAGTTATATCTGCTGGATATTGGTATTATAAAGACTATTTCTTCTTGACCCTGCAAGGAGGTATCTCGATTGCAGGACCGACCAAGGCACTTGGGAAAGCGATTGTTGAATTTATTCTTTCTATTGTACTGTGTTTTCTTTCCCCTGCTCTATTAGTTTTTTTTATTGTTGATTTAAAACAAGATGACGAGGAGAAATAATTGATGTTTAAACAAAAAAGTATATTTTTAATTGCAGCTGTCCTGGCTAGCTTAGTAGTTGTTGGAAGTGTTTCTGGAGTATTTTACCTTAAATATATGAAGGCAGAAAAGGAAACTGCGCAACAACTAACAGAGCAAACTACTCAACAAACAGAAACTACACAGGATACTGTGGAGCAAAAGCAACAAGAAAAAGGAAAATTAAGAGAAGAGATCACAGAAGACGATAAGAGTTATAATGAAGCTTTTAGAGCTCTTGAAATGGCAGGACATAAGGTAGATCCTAGTATTGAAAAAGAGGTGAAAGATGCTTTTAAGGTTGTCATCAAGGAATGTAAGAGAGCTCATGATTTAGAGTTTGACTACTCACATGAAAATCATCTAAAAATGGCTACACATGATATGATAATTGCTTTTGCTGTGTCTTTCCAACAGAATGGATATGATGTGAATGTTGATGATATCGAGGTTTATGAATCAAAATCATCTGGAGTGGTTCAATTTATTGTTAAATCTACTAAGAAAGATGCTGATAGCATTTTCTGGGTTGGGAACTACTTCACTTCTGAACATCAAGTCGATATCAAGCGTTACTATGGTGGACACGTAGGAAAGGCTTTTGGGTAAGGAACAACAAACAGTCCATTGAGTTGATTCGGTTTGTATAGATTAGGAGAAATATATGTTATATGTCGTAGCAAGTGTCATTCTATTTTTTACTTTAATTGGAATTTATCAAAAAAAGTTTAAAGTCAACGCATTAATAGTACCAGTAATACTTTACGTGCTGGCGATTGTCTTTAATCTTATATTCAAAGTGATATAATCCGAAGTTGAAAATGAGGAAAAATAAATTAGGAAATAAATGGGGGAAATATGGAGAAGAGTGCTATTTTATCAACTGATAGAAAGTATAGATATGTTCTCACACGAATTTGGGATGAAACAAAACCAACAGTGGTATTTATTGGGTTAAATCCTTCGATAGCTGATGAGGAGACGGATGATCAGACTATTCGAAAATGTATAGGTTACTCCAAAAGATGGAGATATGGTAAATTAATCATTTAGAACTTTTATTAACTAACCACCAACAATCTATAAAAGAATAAAGAAAAGCATTGCATACCCCACAACAAATACTTGAAATTTGGTAGCTAAATTCCTCATTTTCAATATTTGAAACAAAGTAATCTTTTCCTATTTTTTCTATAATATCAATACGTTTCATCTTGCAATTTCCCTTTCAGAAACAACAGAAAAGACCTTCTCACAAAAATGTGAAAAAGTCTGTTTTAGGGCTTGACAAAAAATACGCTTGATTACATAATCAGCGTGAGCTGTGAGCTGTGAGCTGTGGTTGGTGTAAACTGGTAGATAGCTCCCTTATTTTATTTATCAAAACCTTGTAAGTTTTTTTGGCGCTCTTCAGTTTGACCCTTGGCATCCAATTTATTACCATTGTAGACAGTGCTTTCCCATGATCCGTACATTGGGTTAGGGAAAATGATGAATTTCTCACCAAACTCTTTTTGTAATTCCTCTAATTTTTGCTCGCGCTCAGTTTCAGAGGTCTTTGAAAACTCTGCAAAGTCCACAAGATTGTCTCCTAGTAGCATGACTAAGTTGGTTTTTTCTTGGACTGCTTGTCTACGACCTTCTTTAGATTTGACGCCTTTTTCTAAGAACATGAGATGATCGCGGCTTTGTACAGGAATTCCTTCATTTTCTAGGTTTTTGATCGTATCATCTACCTGATCTATCGTGCGGTCAGATACATAGTAAATTTGGACACCGTTTTGGTCTGCAAATTGGAGAAAGTCTTTAGCACCTGGTACAGCTTTGGCTGCGGCTTTTTTTACCCAGACATCCCAGTTTTCTGGGGTAAATGCTGTTCCATCTTTGACATTTTGCGCTTGATAAGGGCTGTTGTCTAATACGGTTTCGTCCAAGTCCAAAACGATAGAGTAGGGTTTATCTGTCTGTGTTTTTAGTAGTTCTTTCAAACGATCAGTAGCGACATTGTAACCTTGTAGATAGAGTGCCTTGGTTTCAGCTGCTTTTTGATACCAAAGAGTTGACATAGTATTTTCTCTTGAACGCAACTGATCATAGGTCATGGTAACCTGATTATCAGATGTACTACTTTGTGCTGTCTGTGAATTTGCCGAATTTGTGCCACAGCCAGTCAGTAAAATGACGGAAGTAAGTGTAGAAGCAATTGTAATGGTAACTTTGGATATTTTCATAATCCTATCCTCCTAATAATAGTCTATTAATATTGTAGCGTTTTCATGGGATTTGTGCAAGGAAATATCGAGAGAAAATAAATTTTTCAGTAGTAATTTGGTATTAGGATAAAATTATGTACTTAATTTTGGAATGAAGATGGATATAAAAAAATTCAATCGGCTTGATAGAAAATCTATATCAGCTTCTTTTTGGAAAATAGATGAAAATAAAGTGAATCTTTGAAAGGCTAGTAACATCAAGCTTTTCAGGGATTTTTTTCTTTATAGATATAAAAAATTCCAATCGAGTTGATAGTCAATATATATTGGGAAAAGGGGAAAAGGAGTGGTAAGATGGTTTCAATCCAAATGGAAGGAGAAAGGTATGGCAAGTAAAAGAGATTTAGTCTTTAGAGCGATTCGAGGCGATGAAGTGGAAAGAGTTCCTGTGGGATTTTGGTTTCATTTTGTAACACTCGAAGAAAAGGGGCAGGGATTAAATAATCCACGTATCTTTCAAAAAAGTGTTGACGGACATCGCAGCTATGTGGAAAGGATTCGTCCTGATTTTGTCAAAATTATGAGCGACGGTTTTTTCCTTTATCCAAGTAATGTCTATAGTCCTAAGGTTACAAGCATTCAGGAGCTGTCTTCTATTGAGTCGATTAGTGAGGAGCACCCATGGATTCAGCAACAGGTGGAAGTGGTACAAGCGATTCGAGAGACCTTTACAGAAGAGATTGCTTCTTTCTACAATATCTTTTCGCCTATCTCCTACCTCAAGCGCTGGTTCCGTACAGAAACTTCTCGAGGAGATAGGGAAGTGGCTGATCTATTGCTTGAAAATCCTGAGCAATTCAGAGCGATTCTAGATGTGATTGCAGGAGATATTGCTATCCTAACTCAGAAAATCATCCAGCAAGGCGGTGTTGACGGAATTTACCTCAGCACCCAGGAAATTCAAGATGAGCGCATCACACCAGCACTCTACCAAACCTATATCGAACCGAGCAATATAGCGATCTTGGAGGCAGCTAATCAGGTGGGTGGGACCAATATCCTCCATATCTGTGGTTTTGAAGGTGCGAGCAATGATGTGACGATATTTAAGGACTATCCGGCTCAAGTGGTCAACTGGGCGACCCACCATGAGGATGTTAGTTTGACACAGGGTCAAGAGTTGTTTCCAGGCAAGGCCGTTTTAGGTGGATTTGAAAATGGCAAGAAAAGCTTGCTTTATCAAGGTTCCAAGGCGGAATTGCAAAATGAAACAAGACGGTTGCTGGCTGAAGCTGGTAGTAAAGGCGTTCTTCTGGGAGCTGACTGTACTGTTCCAGATGACTTTGACTTAGAGAGGTTGGACTGGATTCGACAGGCAGCTGTTCTCTAAAAGGAGGAGCTATGAAAAGTAAAAGATGGGGCATCTTCATTGCAGTTGTCGGTTTGCTGGCCTTGGTTGCCATAAGCGTCGTAAAAAATGGGCACTGCAAAAATGGAGAGAGATGTCGTGGAATTCAGGATTTTTCCAAGTCCAGTCTCCCCTTTCTACGCTCGAATGATATCGCAAGCAGTTTATTAGTTGAAAAAGTAAGAAATGGAGAATAAGAATGTCAGAAAAAAGAGAATGGGTTTTAAAAGCGTTTAGAGGTGAGAAAGTTGATCGTGTGCCAGTAGGCTTTTGGCACCATTTCACATCCGAAGACGAATGGCTACACGGTTTCTCAAATCCAGCCATTATCGAGAAGAATATTGAGGGCCATAAGCGCTTTATCCGAGAAGTTCAGCCAGACTTTATCAAACTCATGAGTGATGGCTACTTTGCTTATCCAAATCCAGCGATTGCCAAAGGAAAATCACTTCAAGAATTGGCAACCATTCAACCACTCGGACCAGATCACGCTTGGATAAAAGAGCAAGTGGACTTGGTTAAGAAAATCAAGCAAGAGTTTACAGAAGATATCGTTGCGATTTACAATATTTTTGCTCCTGTGACCTATCTCAAGTGGTTGCTTGGGGAAGTGTCTGGTGGAGATGACCTCATTGCAGATTTTCTGGTGGAAGATCCTGAAGCTCTGAAGAAGGTGTTGGATGTGATTGCAGAGGATATTGCGAGTCTCAGCCGAGCTGTTATCGAAGAGGCTGGTGCTGATGGAATCTACCTCAGCGTGCAGAGTATCCAAGATCAACGAGTGTCGGCAGCAGAGTATCAAGCCGTCATTGCCCCTAGCGAGATAACGGTTCTGGAAGCAGCTAGTGCTGTTGGTGGCGTCACAGTTCTTCATATCTGTGGCTACGAGGGGGCGCGAAATGATATTCACCTTTTTGCAGACTATCCAGCCCAAGTCTTTAACTGGGCTGTAGGACCGGAGGGAATCACTCTCAAGGAAGGTCGTGAGATTTTCAAAGGACGTACGGTTCTTGGAGGATTCGAAAATGGCAAGACGGGCTTACTGTATACTGGTAGCAAGGATGCCATTCAGGCTGAGGCAAAGAAACTAGTTGCAGAAGCTGGGGAACAGGGCTTGGTACTTGGGGCAGATTGTACCATTCCAAGTGATATCGCAGTTGAACGTATCCAGTGGGTGAGAGAAGCGCTTGAAAACTAAAGGAGAAAAAATGAGTAAAAAAGCATGGATTATCGGTGGTGTAGCAGTTGTTGCAGTAATTGGGGCAACGATTATCGGGAGAAGTTTAGCTGGCGCTCCAGCCAAGGAGGGAGAAACGGCTTCGTCTGCTGAAGTCATAACCTTGAAGGTTGCCCATACACAAAACTATGTTCCATATGATTTTGTCAATGAAAAAGGGGAATCAGATGGTTATGAAGTAGCTGTTTTGAAGGCTGTTGATGAGAAGTTGGCAAACTATCAATTTGAATATACGGGTACCAGTGATGACGACCTCTTGATTGGTCTGGAATCAGGTAAGTATGACATCGGAACCAAGGGAGCTTGGTACACAGATGAACGAGCTAAAAAGTTTGTCATTCCATCTGAACCAGTCGGAGCGAGCATCATCGGATTTACTGTCAGAAAAGAAGATGAACAGAAATACAAAACCATTGATGACTTTGCTAAGAATAAAGGGAAATTGGTTCCCATCTCTCCACAGAATGCTCAATGGAATGTTATCACCAGCTACAATGAAAAACATCAGGATGCACCGATTGAGCTAACAGCAGCTGAATCCTTTAAAGTGGCAGATGCCTATGCCTGGGTCTTAGAAGGACGTTATGACGCCTTCTTTGATATCAAACTGTCCTTTGAAAAAGCAGTTACCGCAGAAGATGGCCCTTACCACCAATATGCGGATAAACTCAGCTGGTTCCCATACAAGGGTATTCCAACTTATCCCTTGATTCACCGTGATGAAAAGGGTGAGAAATTCGCTAAAGAATATGAAAAAGCAATCAAAGAGTTGAAGGAAGATGGCACGCTTGCTAAGCTATCTCAGCAATACTTTAAAGAAGATGTCTTTAGTTACGTAGACAAAGACTAGACCAGAAATTCCAAGACTAGAAAGGGTTTTGCATGGTTTCTTATGATTTTTCCAAGGTCTTTCAGTTTTTGCCAACCTTATGGCAGGCACTTCCTATGACCTTGTCCATTCTCTTTTTTACCACTCTTCTTGGGTCCCTTTTTGGAGGTCTCTTGGCCTGGGCACAAGTAGGAGAAGACAAGAGTTTTGCAGCGATTTCCAAAGGCTATATCTTTACCCTACGTTGTACACCGCCGATTGTCTTGCTTTTTCTAGTCTTTTATGGCTTGCCAGAATTTCTGAAATGGTGGCTTGGTTTGGATATCAACAACTGGTCTAAAACTATTTTTGTTCTCTTGACGATGATTCTCTTGTTTGCGGCTATTGTTGCCGAGGTTTTCAAGGCGGCCTATCAAGCTATTCCAAAGGGGCAGACAGAGGCCGGGCTTAGTATTGGTTTGACTCCAAGTCAGACTTTTTGGAGAATCATTTTTCCCCAAGCTTTTCAAGTTGCTCTTCCCAATATAACAACTACTATTCTCAATCTTATGCGGGATGCTGCCTTGGCCTATACGATTGGTTTCGTTGATGTTATGGGGGCAGGCAATCTCTTGATTAGTCGCAATTTAGGGAACTACTCTCTGGAAACCTATACGGCAGTTGCGCTTCTTTACTGGGGGATTGCCTTGGTTATTTCTAGCTTGAGTCGTTTGCTTGAGAAGTCTTTGGAAACAAAAGGGAGGTAAGAAATGGATATAGACTATATTGTAAAGACCTTTCTGGAGACCTTGAAGGGTGTGCCAATCACCTTGATTATCATGATTGTGGCTATGGTCTTAAGCTTTTTACCGGCTCTATTTTTAGCCTTGGGGCAGATTTACAAGGTTCGAGGTGTGAGGAGTTTTTCTCTGGTCTATCTGGCCTTTATCCGAGCGACTCCTCCGATTTTATTGATTCTCTTCTTTTATAGTTTGTTTCCAAGCCTGCTGAATCAATTTCTCAAAAGCATAGGAAGTGACTTTGATATTTTCAAACTTGATCCTCTCTATTATGCCTTTATCATTTATAGTTTGATGACAGTCGGGAGTTTGTCGGAGATTTTGCGTTCAGCTATCTTGACGGTGGACAAGGGACAACTAGAGGCAGCGCATGCGATTGGCTTGACTACGCCCCAGGCCTATCTAAGGATTGTTTTTCCTCAAGCCTTGCGCTCAGCCTTGCCTAACTTAGCCAATCTGGTGATCAATATCGTCAAAGGGACCTCCCTGGTCTTTGTCATGACCATCAAGGACATCACCGCTATTGCTCGTGTAGAAGCGTCCTACGGTTACCAGTATTTTGAGTCTTATTTTGTAATCTTTTTGCAGTATATTTTGATCTGTGGTTTGATTCAGTGGGGCTTCTCCCTATTGGAAAAAGGCTATGTGAAAAAAGAAAAAAGTGCAAAAGCATCTAGCGCGCGTTTTGTATAGGAGGACAGGATGTTACAAGTAGAACATATCGCAAAAACATTTGGTGAGAGGCAGGTGCTGGAGGATGTCAATCTCCAGGTCAACCAAGGGGATGTCGTCGTTATCTTAGGGCCATCAGGTTCGGGGAAAACGACCTTTCTCCGTTGTCTCAACCACTTAGAAAAAGCTGATAGTGGCCGTTTGACCTTGGCAGGAAAAACCTATGACTTGGCCAAATTAAGCAAGAAAGACATTCTAGAAATTCGCCAAAAAACAGCCTTTGTTTTCCAACACTACAATCTCTTTGCAAACAAAACTGCTCTGGAAAATATTCTAGAAGGTCTAATCGTCGCTCGTAAAGTTCCCAAGGAAGAAGCGCTCAAACGTGCAGAATCTGCCTTGGAAAAAGTTGGTTTACTGGCCTACAAAGACTACTACCCTTCTCAGCTATCTGGAGGGCAACAACAACGAATAGGAATTGCGCGTGCCATTGCCGTCAAGCCCGAGGTCATTTTGCTAGATGAACCAACATCGGCACTAGACCCTGAGTTGGTTGGAGATGTTTTGGATGTTCTGAAACAGTTGGCGGGAGAAGGTGTGACCATGGTGGTCGTCACGCATGAGATGGGATTTGCTAGAGATGTCGCCAACCACGTTATTTTTATGGACGGAGGCCGTATCGTAGAGGAGAATAATCCCCACGATTTCTTTAGTCGTCCACAGGAAGAACGAACCAAGCAGTTCCTGGCTCGTATCTTATCAGACGCTAGCTATAGTATAGAATATATGATTTGATAGATAAGTGTATCATAAAAACAACACCCCATGGCTAGAAGAGTCTTCTAATCATGGGGTATTTTTCTATAGGAGGGCTAGTTTATACTCTTCGAAAATCTCTTCAAACCAAGTCAGCTTCGCCTTATCTACAAGCTCAAAGCTGTGCTTAGAGCAGTCTGCGGCTAGCTTCCTAGTTTACCCTTTGATTTTCATTGAGTGTTATTTCTTTTTCTTGTTTTTTATCAACCATCCAAGTCCGAGAAGGGCAAGGATGCTGAATCCAGCAAGGGCAAGGAGGGATTTGCTCTCAGTTCCTGTGTTTGGAAGGAGGTTCTGAGAGTGAGCCTCTGTAGCAGTTTCTTGAGAGTCAGGATTTGCTACTAGGTTTTGGGCTAGGCCTTGTTCTGGTTCAACTTCCAAGCTAGAAAGATTAAACTCTGGTTTTTCTTCCACAGCTGGGGCGACAATGGCACCACCTTGAGACAAGCGGAGAACAACGGCAGTGAGAGCGTTCAATTTCAAGCCTTTTTCAGTCCATTCGAGACCTTGAGGGTTAGCAATTCCTACTGGTCCTGCTTGGTTTTCATCTGCGAGAACTTCGGCCTTTCTCAAGTGAGCAAAGGCAGTCCCCAAGTTGAATTCGCGGGCCTTATCATCTGCATTGACAAAGACTGCGTAGACATCGCCGTTTGGAGCAGTGATTTGGTAGCCGATGGTCACATCTTCTTTTTCAACGCCATTTTGTCCTGGAACAGTAATGAGTCGGACGCGCTCTTTGATGTCTTGCAGACTCTTGAGTCGGAAGGCATCTGTCGATTGACGAAGAGCAATCAATCCTTTCATGTAGTCACGGCTCTTGACATTTTCAGGGAAGGCTTTACCATCTGTTGCCTTGGTCCAATCAAACTTGTTGACAGCATCACTAGAGTCGTAAGAGTCATGGATAAAGTAAGGATAGACAAATGGCTTGCCGTCTTTGTCACGTAACAAGTGAGACTTGTTTGGAACCTTATCTTCAGGAACAGGAGTCTTATAGGCTGGATCAAGGAATTGTTTGGTACGTCCGTATTCTTGACCAGAGTGGATAAACGGAGTTCCTTGAGCAGTCAAGACCATGAGGTTTCCAAGTCGCAAACGGCGATGGATTTCAGCATAGTTCTCAGCCTTGCTTGGGTCTTTTTTGATAGATTGAGCAATAATGTCAAAGAGGGTCAAGTTATCATGGGCTGCGATATACTGGATAACATCTCCAGGACTGTCTGCTTCAAAGTTGGTTGGTTGGGCAATCAGATTTTTAAAGATGGTATTGATATCGCGTTTGCCACCTGTGATAAAGGCAGGTTGACCTTCGTTTGGATAGCCAGACTTGAGGTTGTTGCGGATGTCGTCTGAAAAGACAGCGACAGTATCTGTTTTCTTCATCCAATCTTGGTCAGCAGGTTGTACAGGCGTATTTTCATCACCAGTATAGGTTCTCCAGCCTTCACCTAGCATGATAAGATTTGGATTGAGGGCGCGTGCAGCCTTGTAAGCTTCTTCGATCGAAGCCGCATCATGGTCACCCATCATATCAAAGCGGAAACCATCTACTTTGTAGGTTTCAACCAGATACTTGATGGAGTCTACCAAGACACGTTTAGACATGTAGTGGGTAGTTCCCAAACGGCCGCCTCCGAAGCTAGTACGTGGAGTTCCGTCTGCATCCATAAAGTGATAGTAGTTTGGCTCAATATCTTCAAAAATGTCAACATTTGCAGTATGGTTGTAGACTACGTCCAGGATAGCCCCCATGCCACGTTTGTGGATTTCGTTGATGAGATTTTTGAATTCTGCGATACGTTTTTCTGGATCCTTAGGATCGCTTGAGTACATACCAGTCAAGGAGAAGTAGTTTTGAGGGTCATATCCCCAGTTATAGTTGCTGTTGCTTGAAGCGTAGGCAGACAAACGTTCTTGGTTCTTCAATTCATTGACAAAGTAGTAGGACAAGACTGGAAGGAGCTGGATGTGGGTCACACCCAAGTCTTTGAGATAGTCCAGTTTTTCGATAAAGGCTTCAAAGGTACCAAATGGCTTGGTCAAGTCTTTTGCGATGGCAGGATCTGAGGTGAAGTCACGAACATGGGCTTCATAGATGACAGCATCTTCGCGCGATTTGAAATTGCGAATCTTACCGTAGGTCAAATCTTGTGGGCCTAGTTTAGATGGGTCCACAAAGGCAGCTTTAGCGACCTTATGAGCGGCATCTGTTTTTGCTAGGTCACTATTCCAAGCTGCTAATGATTTGGCATAAGGGTCAAGAACGAGGACAGTTTTACCTTGGCGCTCGATCTGGTAGTGGTAGTAGTAGCCAGTATAGTTGCTGATGCCGAGACCAGAGTTTTCATCCAGAGTTTGTTTCCAGGTTCCTTTTTCTCCTTTTTCAAGGGCAACAGTTCCGACTACTTTTTCAGGGTCTTTCTTGTCGTAGACGACAACGGAAACTTTATCGGCACTCGGAGACCAGAGGGTGAGATCAACACGCTTGCCATCTTCTTTTAGAGTTGCGCCGAGTGGACCATCGTAACTGTAGGACTCATCCTTGAGGCGCCAGCTTGAACGTGTGGTGAATCGGTCTGAATTGTAGCTGACAGTGTACGGGTGTTGAGTGTCAGAGAAGTCGCCGATATAGGTCACTTTTTTACCTGCCTCATCCACTTCCACGTCTGTGATAGCTACTTTATTCCCTTGGTAATCAGTGATGCTGGAGTGTTTGAGGATATCGTCTTTCTTAGCTCCAACGAGGGTAGAAAAACTGCTTTCGATACGAGATTTAGCCACGTGTTGGGCACCAGTCATACGGATATCGTGAACGTAGTAGGGGTTGGTGTAGATGGTTTCGTCATCATCTTTGAGGAAAATCTGACTGTGATTTTTTAGATCAGTGAATTTATAATCTTCTTTTCTGATTTTCACATCATCGCCTTTCTTGCTTTCGTCTAGTAATAAAAATCCAAATTCTCTTGCAGCTTCATTGAGTGGGATATCAATGTAGCGTCCATATTTTCCAGTTGCGGTAAAGTCAGTACCGTCAGGCCATTCTCCACTGCTTGGGTTTTTGACATCGCCCCAATACCAAAGAGATTTTTTGTCATAGTTGCCATCTGTGCGGTAATAGTTGACACGGACAGTTCCTGCTGGCTGAGGACGGTAGTTGTGTACCTTGTAGTTTTCATCTAGCCAAGCCTCATTCATTTTTGGAGAGAGGCGCTCTACAGAACGGTCCCCTGTCAGGTTAACCCCCTTGGTATTGTTGATAAGGAAGCTGACTTTCTTGGCTTGCTCATTTTTGAGTTTGACATCTAGGTAATAGCCGTAGTCATCTTGCTTGGCATCCTTGAAGGACTTGGCTCCATTGGGCCAGTTTTCAGACGGCTTTTCAACATCGTCCCAAGTCCAAAGACCTTGAGAATCTTTGTTTTCTTCAGGGAGTTTTTTTACATGGATACGGAAGTGATTATCTGCGATGGGTTCTTCAGAAGATGTGTCAGCTTGTGGTTTTTGATCTGAAGTTGGCGTTGAAGTGCTAGCATCTACTTTCTCTTCCTTGCTGTTAGCCTGGCTTGTGCTAGCATCTTCTGTTTTAGGTGTTTCTAGTGCTGTAGTAGTTTCCGCAGCTGGAGCTTCCTTTTTAGAATCAAGGGAAGCGTTTGCATTCTTTTGTTCAGAAATAGGCGTTTCCTTTTGAGTTTGACTCGTTTCAGTCTCAGTAGGGGCCTTGGTCACAGCGCTGGTATTTTCCTGAGTTTGAGGCAGGTTTTCGTTAGCCGAAATAGTTGGCATTGCAGCAGAAAGCAGGATAATGCTGGCACCAATAAGGACAGAACCAGTTCCGTTCTTCAAGGAACGGATACCATAAATCATTTTTTTCTCAGTTTGAGATGGGATCTTTTTCATCACAATTCTCCTTGTGTAGTTGTTCCCTAACAGTATAGCACGAGGTAAATATTAGTGCAAGCGTTTTCCTAACTTTTAAGAGAAAATATAATGATTCATTTTCTTGAAATTTTAAAATAATATATAGGAAAAGATTGTTTAAAAAATAGTAAAAAAACCTTGAAAAATCTAGCTAAATAAGGTATAATATGAGTAATCATTTGTCGTAGGTTTTGTCTGAAATATTGTCCAGACAAGGCTCACAGCAGTTAAATCTTCTGAAAAAGTCAGATTTAGCTGCTCTTTTTGTGCTTTTTTTCAGGTTTTTGAGTGCTTGTAACAAAGATTTAAAGATTCTGAAAATTCGTCAAAGGGACACGGTGATAGGGGTTTTTAAAACCATATGACGATTAGAAAAGCCTGATTGACAAGGCTTGGAATTTATTTACAAAGGAGAATCATCTTGGCAGGACATGACGTTCAATACGGGAAACATCGTACCCGTCGTAGTTTTTCAAGAATCAAAGAAGTTCTTGACTTACCAAATTTGATTGAAATTCAAACGGATTCATTCAAAGATTTCCTAGATCACGGTCTTAAGGAAGTATTTGAAGATGTATTGCCAATTTCAAACTTCACAGACACAATGGAGTTGGAATTTGTTGGCTATGAAATCAAGGAACCAAAATACACGCTCGAAGAAGCTCGTATCCACGATGCTAGCTACTCAGCACCAATTTTTGTAACCTTCCGCTTGATCAATAAAGAAACAGGCGAAATCAAGACCCAAGAAGTCTTCTTTGGTGATTTCCCAATCATGACCGAAATGGGTACTTTCATCATCAATGGTGGTGAACGTATTATCGTTTCTCAGTTGGTCCGCTCACCAGGTGTTTACTTTAATGACAAAGTAGACAAGAACGGTAAAGTGGGCTACGGTTCTACTGTTATCCCTAACCGTGGAGCTTGGTTGGAACTGGAAAGCGACTCAAAAGACATCGCTTATACTCGTATCGACCGTACTCGTAAGATTCCATTTACAACCTTGGTTCGTGCGCTTGGTTTCTCAGGTGATGATGAAATCTTTGATATCTTTGGTGATAGCGAATTGGTTCGCAACACCGTTGAAAAAGATATCCACAAGAATCCAATGGACTCTCGTACAGACGAAGCCTTGAAAGAAATTTACGAACGCCTTCGTCCAGGTGAGCCTAAGACTGCTGAAAGCTCACGTAGCTTGCTTGTGGCACGTTTCTTTGACCCACGCCGCTACGATTTGGCAGCTGTTGGTCGTTACAAGATCAATAAAAAACTCAACGTTAAAACACGCTTGCTCAACCAAACTATCGCTGAGCCATTGGTAGATCCTGAAACTGGTGAAATCTTGGTAGAAGCTGACACAGTTATGACTCGTAGCGTGATCGAGAGTATCGAGCACCACTTGGATGGCGACTTGAACAAGATCGTTTATATTCCAAACGATGCAGCTGTTCTGACAGAACCAGTTGTCCTTCAAAAATTCAAGGTTGTTGCCCCAACGGACCCAGACCGTGTTGTAACCATCATCGGAAATGCCAATCCAGACGACAAGGTTCGTGTTGTAACTCCTGCGGATATCCTTGCAGAGATGAGCTACTTCCTTAACTTGGCAGAAGGTATCGGACGTGTGGATGATATCGACCACCTTGGAAACCGTCGTATCCGTGCAGTTGGTGAATTGCTTGCCAACCAAGTACGTCTTGGACTTTCTCGTATGGAACGTAATGTCCGTGAACGTATGTCTGTTCAGGACAATGAAGTTTTAACACCGCAACAAATCATCAATATCCGTCCTGTCACAGCTGCGGTTAAAGAATTCTTTGGTTCGTCACAGTTGTCACAGTTCATGGACCAACACAACCCGCTTTCTGAGTTGTCTCACAAACGTCGTTTGTCAGCCTTAGGACCTGGTGGTTTGACACGTGACCGTGCTGGATATGAAGTTCGTGACGTGCACTATACTCACTATGGTCGTATGTGCCCAATCGAGACACCTGAAGGACCTAACATCGGTTTGATCAATAACTTGTCATCATATGGTCACTTGAATAAGTATGGATTTGTTCAAACTCCATACCGTAAGGTTGACCGTGAAACAGGTGTTGTGACCAACGAAATCGTTTGGCTGACAGCCGATGAAGAAGATGAATTTACTGTAGCGCAGGCCAACTCTCGTCTTAACGAAGATGGAACTTTTGCTGAGAAAGTTGTCATGGGACGTCACCAAGGGGTCAACCAAGAGTATCCAGCAGAAGTCGTTGACTACATGGACGTGTCACCAAAACAGGTAGTTGCCGTTGCGACTGCATGTATTCCTTTCTTGGAAAACGATGACTCCAACCGTGCTCTCATGGGTGCCAACATGCAACGTCAGGCTGTGCCTTTGATTGATCCAAAAGCGCCTTACGTTGGTACTGGTATGGAATACCAAGCAGCTCATGACTCTGGTGCTGCTGTTATTGCTCAGTATGATGGTAAAGTTACATATGCAGATGCTGACAAGGTAGAAGTACGCCGTGAAGATGGTTCATTGGATGTCTACCACATCCAAAAATTCCGTCGTTCAAACTCAGGTACTGCCTACAACCAACGCACTCTCGTTAAAGTTGGCGATGTCGTTGAAAAAGGCGACTTTATCGCTGACGGACCTTCTATGGAAAAAGGGGAAATGGCGCTTGGACAAAACCCAATCGTTGCCTACATGACTTGGGAAGGTTACAACTTCGAGGATGCCGTTATCATGAGCGAACGCTTGGTCAAAGACGATGTCTATACATCTGTCCACCTCGAGGAATACGAATCAGAAACACGCGATACAAAGCTTGGGCCTGAAGAAATTACTCGTGAAATTCCAAACGTTGGTGAAGATGCTCTTAAAGACCTTGACGAGATGGGTATTATCCGTATCGGTGCTGAGGTTAAAGAAGGGGACATCCTTGTAGGTAAAGTCACACCTAAGGGTGAAAAAGACCTTTCAGCTGAAGAACGTCTCTTGCATGCTATCTTCGGAGACAAGTCTCGTGAAGTGCGTGATACTTCTCTTCGAGTACCTCACGGTGCCGATGGTGTCGTTCGTGATGTTAAGATCTTTACACGTGCAAATGGAGATGAGTTGCAATCAGGTGTTAACATGCTGGTTCGCGTCTACATCGCTCAAAAACGGAAAATCAAGGTCGGAGATAAGATGGCTGGACGTCACGGAAACAAAGGGGTTGTCTCTCGTATCGTTCCTGTAGAAGACATGCCTTACCTTCCAGACGGAACTCCAGTCGATATCATGTTGAACCCACTTGGGGTACCATCACGTATGAATATCGGTCAGGTTATGGAGCTCCACCTTGGTATGGCGGCTCGTACTCTTGGTATCCACATCGCAACACCAGTCTTTGACGGAGCAAGTTCTGAAGACCTTTGGGAAACTGTTAAAGAAGCAGGTATGGATAGCGATGCCAAGACAATCCTTTACGATGGACGTACAGGTGAGCCGTTTGATAACCGTGTATCAGTTGGTGTCATGTACATGATCAAACTCCACCACATGGTTGATGATAAATTGCACGCGCGTTCAGTCGGACCTTACTCAACCGTTACTCAACAACCACTCGGAGGTAAAGCTCAGTTTGGTGGACAACGTTTCGGTGAGATGGAGGTTTGGGCTCTTGAAGCCTATGGTGCGTCAAATGTTCTTCAAGAAATCTTGACTTACAAGTCTGACGATATCAACGGACGTTTGAAAGCTTATGAAGCTATTACAAAAGGAAAACCAATTCCAAAACCAGGTGTTCCAGAATCCTTCCGAGTTCTTGTAAAAGAATTGCAATCTCTTGGTCTTGACATGCGTGTCCTTGACGAAGATGACCAAGAAGTAGAACTTCGCGACTTGGATGAAGGAATGGACGAAGATGTCATCCACGTAGATGACCTTGAAAAAGCCCGCGAAAAAGCAGCCCAAGAGGCTAAAGCAGCCTTTGAAGCTGAAGAAACAGAGAAAGCAACAAAAGCGGAAGCAACAGAAGAAGCTGCTGAACAAGAATAAGCAGTTCACTTAAAATAGAAAGGGAAGAAATAGTGGTTGATGTAAATCGTTTTAAAAGTATGCAAATCACCCTAGCTTCTCCAAGCAAAGTCCGTTCATGGTCTTATGGAGAAGTCAAAAAACCTGAAACAATCAATTACCGTACCTTGAAACCAGAGCGTGAGGGACTCTTTGACGAAGTCATCTTTGGTCCTACAAAAGACTGGGAATGTGCTTGTGGGAAGTACAAACGCATTCGTTACAGAGGGATTGTTTGTGACCGCTGTGGGGTTGAAGTGACGCGTACGAAAGTTCGTCGTGAGCGTATGGGGCACATCGAGTTGAAAGCTCCTGTATCTCACATTTGGTATTTCAAGGGGATTCCAAGCCGTATGGGCTTGACCCTTGATATGAGTCCTCGTGCCCTCGAGGAAGTTATCTACTTTGCGGCTTATGTAGTGATTGATCCTAAGGATACACCACTTGAGCACAAGTCTATCATGACAGAGCGCGAATACCGTGAGCGCTTGCGTGAGTATGGTTATGGGTCATTCGTTGCCAAGATGGGTGCCGAAGCTATCCAGGACCTCTTGAAACAAGTAGATCTTGAAAAAGAAATTGCTGAACTCAAAGAAGAGTTGAAAACAGCTACTGGACAAAAACGTGTCAAAGCCATCCGCCGTTTGGATGTTTTGGATGCCTTTTACAAGTCTGGAAATAAACCTGAATGGATGATTCTCAACATTCTTCCAGTTATTCCACCAGATCTTCGTCCAATGTTGCAGTTGGATGGTGGCCGTTTTGCCTCATCTGACTTGAACGACCTTTACCGCCGTGTTATCAACCGTAACAACCGTTTGGCTCGTTTGCTTGAGTTGAATGCACCAGGTATCATCGTTCAAAATGAGAAGCGTATGCTGCAAGAAGCGGTTGACGCTTTGATTGATAATGGCCGTCGTGGTCGTCCGATTACAGGACCAGGTAGCCGTCCACTCAAATCATTGAGCCACATGCTCAAAGGGAAACAAGGACGCTTCCGTCAAAACTTGCTCGGTAAACGTGTTGACTTCTCAGGACGTTCCGTTATCGCCGTTGGTCCAACTCTTAAGATGTACCAATGTGGTGTACCACGCGAAATGGCGATTGAGCTCTTTAAACCATTCGTCATGCGTGAAATCGTTGCCCGCGACATTGTGCAAAACGTTAAGGCAGCTAAACGCTTGGTAGAACGCGGAGACGAACGTATCTGGGATATTCTTGAAGAAGTAATCAAAGAACACCCAGTTCTTTTGAACCGCGCACCGACCCTTCACCGTTTGGGTATCCAAGCCTTCGAGCCAGTCTTGATTGATGGTAAGGCCCTTCGCTTGCACCCGCTTGTCTGTGAAGCCTACAATGCCGACTTTGACGGGGACCAAATGGCCATCCACGTACCGCTTTCAGAAGAAGCTCAAGCAGAAGCTCGTATCTTGATGTTGGCTGCTGAGCATATCTTGAATCCGAAAGATGGTAAACCAGTTGTTACTCCTTCTCAGGACATGGTTTTGGGTAACTACTACTTGACCATGGAAGAAGCTGGTCGTGAAGGTGAAGGAATGGTCTTCAAAGACCGTGACGAAGCGGTTATGGCTTACCGTAATGGTTATGTTCACCTCCACTCACGTGTTGGTATCGCGACAGATAGCCTCAACAAACCTTGGACTGAAGAGCAAAAACACAAGGTCTTGCTTACAACAGTTGGTAAAATCCTCTTCAACGACATCATGCCAGAGGGTCTGCCTTACTTGCAAGAACCAACAAATGCCAATTTAACAGAAGGTGTTCCAGCTAAATACTTCTTGCCACTAGGTGGAGATATCAAGGAAGCAATCAGCAATCTTGAACTCAACCCTCCATTCAAGAAGAAAAATCTTGGGAATATCATCGCTGAAATCTTCAAACGTTTCCGTACGACAGAAACTTCTGCCCTACTTGACCGCATGAAGAATCTCGGATACCACCACTCAACTCTTGCAGGTTTGACAGTGGGTATTGCCGATATCCCAGTTGTTGAAGACAAGGCTGAAATCATCGAAGAATCACACAAACGTGTAGAACAAATCACCAAACAATTCCGTCGTGGTATGATCACAGACGACGAGCGCTACAACGCTGTTACAGCTGAATGGCGTGCAGCCCGTGAAAAATTAGAGAAACGTTTGGTTGCCAACCAAGATCCTAAGAACCCAATCGTTATGATGATGGACTCTGGAGCCCGTGGTAACATCTCAAACTTCTCACAGCTTGCCGGTATGCGTGGTCTGATGGCCGCTCCGAACGGACGTATCATGGAATTGCCAATCCTTTCAAACTTCCGCGAAGGTTTGTCAGTACTCGAAATGTTCTTCTCAACTCACGGTGCCCGTAAAGGTATGACCGATACGGCCCTTAAGACAGCCGACTCAGGTTATTTGACTCGTCGTTTGGTTGACGTTGCCCAAGATGTGATCATCCGTGAGGACGACTGTGGAACAGACCGTGGTCTCTTGATCCGTTCTATCGCAGAAGGAAAAGAGATGATCGAGTCTCTCGAAGAACGCCTCAACGGTCGTTACACTAAGAAAACTGTTAAACATCCAGAAACTGGTGCAGTGATCATCGGTCCAAATGAGTTGATTACAGAAGACAAGGCGCGTGAAATTGTCAATGCTGGTGTGGAAGAAGTGACTATCCGTTCCGTATTTACATGTAACACTCGTCATGGTGTCTGCCGTCACTGTTACGGTATCAACTTGGCGACTGGTGATGCGGTTGAAGTTGGTGAAGCAGTTGGTACAATCGCTGCCCAATCTATCGGGGAACCTGGTACACAGCTTACAATGCGTACCTTCCACACGGGTGGGGTTGCCTCAAATACCGATATCACTCAGGGTCTTCCTCGTGTCCAAGAAATCTTTGAAGCCCGCAATCCTAAAGGGGAAGCGGTCATCACAGAGGTCAAAGGACAAGTTACAGCTATCGAAGAAGACGCGTCAACTCGTACCAAGAAAGTCTTCGTTAAGGGTGAAACTGGAGAAGGCGAATACGTGGTACCATTTACAGCCCGTATGCGCGTCGAAGTTGGAGACCAAGTCTCTCGCGGTGCGGCATTGACAGAAGGTTCTATCCAACCGAAACGTCTCCTCGCTGTTCGTGATGTCTTGTCAGTTGAAACCTACCTTCTCGGTGAAGTACAAAAAGTTTACCGCAGCCAAGGGGTAGAAATCGGTGACAAACACATCGAGGTAATGGTTCGTCAAATGATCCGTAAAGTTCGTGTCATGGATCCAGGTGACACAGACCTTCTTATGGGTACTCTCATGGACATCAACGACTTTACAGATGCTAACAAGGATGTTCTTATCGCAGGTGGAGTCCCAGCGACTGGTCGCCCAGTTCTTATGGGAATTACCAAAGCCTCACTTGAAACCAACAGTTTCTTGTCAGCGGCTTCCTTCCAGGAAACAACTCGTGTCCTTACAGATGCGGCCATCCGTGGTAAGAAAGACCATCTCCTTGGACTCAAGGAAAATGTTATCATCGGTAAGATCATCCCAGCTGGTACTGGTATGGCTCGCTACCGTAACCTTGAACCACAAGCCGTTAATGAAGCAGAATATCTGGCTCCAGAACAAGAAGAGGCAGAACTTGCTCCTGTAGAGGAAGTTGTGGAAATCCAAGTTGAAGAAACAGTAGAATAAAAGCAAACAAGAGAACCTTTGGGTTCTCTTTGTTTTATTTCAGAAAAATTTTCCCACTTTTTCATAAAGTATGGTAGAATAGAAGAACTAAAATGCCAAGGAGGTGTCCGTATGGAACAAACATTCTTTATCATTAAGCCAGATGGTGTGAAAAGAGGGCTGGTTGGTCAGGTTCTGAAAAGAATTGAGGAGCGTGGTTTCAAAATCGAAAAATTAGAGTTGCGTTCAGCAGTTTCAGAAGTTTTGATTGACCAACACTATCAAGACTTGGTTGAAAAAAGTTTTTATCCTCCTATCCGTCAGTTTATGACCTCAGGACCGGTAGTGGTGGGCATTCTATCAGGTCCGAAAGTGATTGAAACTTGGCGTAGTATGATGGGAGCTACTCGTCCAGAAGAAGCCTTGCCTGGAACTATCCGAGGAGATTTTGCTAAAGCAGCAGGAGACAATCAAGCTATTCAAAATGTAGTTCATGGCTCCGATTCGGAAGCTTCTGCAAAACGTGAAATTGCTCTCTGGTTTAAGGATTAGACTGGTAAAAGAACAGTTCTGTGCACAAGAGAGCTGTTTTTTGGTCAGTTGAGCACAAAAAAAGAACACTTGAGGCGGAAACAATCATTTCAAACTCCTCACAAGGTATAATCCCATATAGGGAGGGAAAAGAAATGGTAAAATCAATTCGCCTATTGTTACTGATTGCAGTCATCCAGATTAGTTTTAGTAGTTGCCTATTATGGAAAGAATCCTTTTTATCTTTAAAACAGACCAATGCTTACTTTTTGATTTTGATAGTAGGAATTTCTGTTTTGTGCGCTGGGATAAATTATTTCCATACAGCAGACCAGTCTAGACATAGTATTTTACATGTTCAAAAGAAAGTGAGCCTTGTTTATTGCCTCCTTTTAGTAGTCAATCTTCTGGCAACCTGTCTGGTTCTCTCAGAAAGCATCCAAACCACTAGCAAATTGCAGCAGGAACTGGTTGACCTCTTTTTACCCTCCTTCTTTTTCTTGCTAGGAGTAGATCTATTGATTTTCTTACCTTTTGATAAAATTTTTCGCGATATAGAAAATCACCTAAATAAAAAGAAAACAGTCGTCATTTCCGTTCTAGCTACGATGGTTTTCTTGAGGAATCCCTTAGTGATTTCCTCGATTTTCTTTTATATCAGTGTTGGTTTTCTATGCGCACGTTTCCTTTTTCCCAAATGTATCCAAAGGGAAATCTCCTTTTATGGGCACCTGATTCGGGATATCCTGTTTGTTTTTTCAATAGTTGTATTCTTTTAAGTGGAGGAGAATTTTTCAAAATTGTTATAGTAAGTCCATAAAGAAAATTCACACAAAAGAAAACTTTTTGGTATAATAGTAGCATGCACACAAAAAATGAAGAAGAGCTTCTAGCTCTCGGAGAAAGATTAGGTCATTTGCTTCAAAAAGACGATGTTCTGATCTTGACTGGAGAGTTGGGAGCGGGTAAAACAACCTTTACAAAAGGCCTTGCTAAGGGCTTGGATATCTGTCAGATGATTAAAAGTCCAACCTATACCATTGTTAGAGAGTATGAAGGGCGTTTGCCACTTTACCACTTGGATGTCTACCGTATCGAAGGGGACGCTGATTCTATTGACTTGGATGAGTTTCTCTTTGGTGGCGGTGTGACTGTTATTGAGTGGGGGCATCTTTTGGGTGAAGATTTACCAGATTCTTACTTGGAGTTGGAAATTTTGAAAGAAGCTGATGGTCGTTGTCTTCATTTTACGGCTCATGGCTCTCGGGCTGAACAACTCATCAAGGAGCTTCAAGATGGAGTATGAGTTGTGTATTCGTGAGGCAGAGATTTCAGATGCTACAGCCTTAATTGCATTTTTAGATTGTGTCGGTCAAGAGACGGATTTTACCAGCTTGGATGAAAATGGTATCATGATGACAGCTTCTGAAATGGCTCTTTTTATCGAAAAACAAGCTGGATCAGAGAATCAAATTACTCTCCTCGCCTTACTGAATGATGAGATTGCAGGAGTCTTAAATATCACAGCGGACCAACATTTAAGAGTTCGACATATCGGCGATGTTTTTCTAGCAGTTCGCAGGAAATTCTGGAACTAAGGCTTGGCGACTATACTTCTAGAAGAAGGCATTGAGTGGGCGAAAGTCAGTGGCGTCCTGCGCCGTTTGCAACTCAGTGTACAAAAACGAAACGAGGCTGCGATCCACCTCTACTCAAAAATGGGATTTATCACAGAAGGCTTACAAGAAAGAGGAGCCTATTTAGCAGAAGGGATATTTTTAGATGTTTGTCTTATGGGCAAGCTGATAAATAAATAACGAGATGATTAAAAAATTAATTGGAATGGTGCTAGGTTTCCTAGCAGTAACAGTTTTAGGTGTAGCGGTTTATGGCTATACCATCTACCAACAGGGAACAGAAACCCTAAGTAAAAAGACTTACAAAAAAATCGGGGAAGAAACCAACGTTATCGAAGCGACGGAGCCTCTGACCATCCTCTTGATGGGGGTAGATACGGGAAATGTGGAACGTACAGACCCGTGGGCGGGAAATAGTGATTCCATGATTCTCCTGACGGTTAATCCCAAAACAAAGAAAACCACAATGATGAGTTTGGAACGGGATATTTTGACCAAGATTGAGACTGGAAACGGTCAAGTTCAGGAAGCCAAACTCAATGCGGCCTATGCTAATGGTGGTGCGGAACTTGCAATTTCTACTATTCAAAAGATGATGAATATCCACATTGACCGCTATGTGATGGTTAACATGCAGGGGCTTCAACAATTGGTGGATGCGGTTGGTGGAATTACCGTCAACAATACACTCGGTTTCCCAATTTCGATTGCTGACCAAGAGGAGTTTAATAAGATTTCTATCGGTGTTGGAGAACAAACCTTGAATGGGGAGGAAGCTCTGGTGTATTCACGGATGCGTTACCAAGACCCAGAGGGAGACTATGGTCGTCAAAAACGTCAACGTGAAGTTATTCAAAAGATCGTTGAGAAGGTTTTGAGCCTAAACAGTGTGAGTCATTATCAAGGTATCCTCAAAGCTTTGAGTGATAACATGCAGACCAATGTGGACTTGTCAGCTAAGAGCATTCCACAATTGCTCGGCTATCAAGATTCCTTCAAGAATATCGAAACGCATCAATTGCGTGGGGAAGATGCTGAGCTACAGGGAATTTCTTATCAGATTGTCACTTCAGAACATATGCTCGAAATGCAAAATCTCTTGCGTAGTTCGCTAGGTAAAGAGCCAGTGACAGAATTGGAAACCAATGCGGTACTGTACGAAACAGCCTTTGGTCGGACAGCACCTTCAACCAGTACGAACGCTTCAAACGAAGAAGCAGAATAAGAAAAGAATCAAATCGTGGGAAATTTCCTGCGATTTTTTCAAAAAAATTCGAATAGATAAGTAGGAGGAAACATGAAAGCAGAAATTATTGCTGTTGGAACAGAAATTTTAACAGGGCAGATTGTCAATACCAATGCTCAGTTTTTATCAGAGAAACTAGCCGAAATCGGGGTAGATGTCTACTTCCAAACAGCTGTTGGAGATAATGAAGCTCGTCTTTTGTCCTTGCTTGAGATTGCGAGTCAACGTAGTAATCTTGTGATTTTGACAGGGGGCTTGGGACCAACCGAGGATGATTTGACCAAACAAACCCTGGCAAAATTTTTGGGAAAAGATCTAGTGTTTGACCCTCAAGCGCAAGAGAAACTGGATATTTTCTTTGCTCATAGACCTGACTATGCTCGGACACCGAATAATGAGCGCCAAGCCCAAATTGTAGAAGGGGCGACTCCACTGCCAAATGAGACAGGTTTAGCAGTAGGAGGGGTGTCAGAAGTGGATGGCGTGACCTACGTGGTCCTCCCAGGACCACCTAGTGAATTGAAACCCATGGTCTTAAATCAACTCTTACCCAAGTTAATGACTGGTACCAAGTTATACTCACGAGTGCTCCGTTTCTTTGGAATTGGGGAGAGTCAGTTGGTGACCATTTTGGCGGATTTGATTGACCATCAAACCGATCCGACCTTGGCGCCGTATGCCAAGACGGGAGAAGTGACCTTGCGTTTGTCTACAAAAGCAGTTAGTCAAGAAAGGGCTGATCAAGCACTGGATATCTTAGAAAATCAAATCTTGAGTCGCCAAACTTTCGAGGGAATTTCTCTACGAGACATCTGTTATGGATATGGGGAAGAAACCAGTCTCGCAAGTGTCGTTGTAGAAGAGCTAAAGAAGAGACAGAAAAGCATTACTGCGGCAGAAAGCTTGACGGCAGGTCTCTTTCAAGCGACATTAGCAGACTTTTCGGGCGTCTCAGCAATCTTTAATGGCGGTTTTGTCACTTACAGCCTAGAAGAAAAGTCCAAGATGTTGGATATTTCCGAGCAAGAGCTAAAAGAACACGGGGTTGTTTCTGGGTTTACGGCTCGAAAAATGGCAGAGCAGGCACGGATCAAGACTCAGTCTGATTATGGAGTTAGTTTGACGGGTGTGGCAGGGCCAGATAGCCTAGAGGGGCATCCAGCTGGTACAGTTTTTATTGGATTGGCACATGCAAAAGGGACAGAGGTGATCAAGGCCAATATTGCAGGACGGAGTCGAGCAGATGTTCGACATATTGCGGTCATGCATGCCTTTAACCTAGTTCGCAAGGCTTTATTAAGTGACTAAATTTTGGTATAATAAAAGATAGGTCTAAGGACCAGTAGAATATAGGAGAACAAAATGGCGAAAAAACCAACAAAAAAATTAGATGAAATTGGGAAAAAATTTGGAGCTGACCGTGAAAAAGCATTGAACGATGCTCTTAAATTGATTGAGAAAGACTTTGGTAAAGGCTCAATCATGCGCTTGGGTGAGCGCGCGGAGCAAAAAGTTCAAGTGATGAGCTCAGGCTCATTGGCTCTGGACATTGCTCTTGGTTCAGGTGGTTATCCTAAAGGACGTATCATCGAAATCTATGGACCAGAATCATCTGGTAAGACAACGGTTGCCCTTCACGCTGTTGCGCAAGCACAGAAAGAAGGTGGTATTGCAGCCTTTATCGATGCGGAACATGCTCTTGACCCAGCCTATGCTGCAGCCCTTGGTGTGAACATTGATGAATTGCTCTTGTCACAACCAGACTCAGGAGAGCAAGGTCTTGAAATTGCTGGAAAATTGATTGACTCAGGTGCAGTTGACCTTGTTGTTATTGACTCAGTTGCGGCCCTTGTACCTCGTGCAGAAATTGATGGAGATATTGGAGACAGCCACGTTGGTTTGCAAGCTCGTATGATGAGCCAGGCCATGCGTAAACTTGGTGCTTCTATCAATAAAACCAAAACAATTGCCATCTTTATCAACCAGTTGCGTGAAAAAGTTGGGGTTATGTTTGGAAATCCAGAAACAACACCTGGTGGGCGTGCTTTGAAATTCTACGCTTCAGTCCGTTTGGATGTTCGTGGAAGTACGCAAATCAAGGGAACTGGTGACCAAAAAGATACCAATGTCGGTAAGGAAACCAAGATCAAGGTCGTGAAAAACAAGGTGGCTCCACCATTTAAGGAAGCCTTTGTTGAAATAATGTACGGAGAAGGGATTTCTAAAACTGGTGAGCTCTTGAAGATCGCAAGTGATCTCGATATCATCCAAAAAGCGGGAGCATGGTACTCTTACAAGGGTGAAAAAATCGGACAAGGATCTGAAAATGCTAAGAAATACTTGGCGGATCACCCAGAAATCTTTGATGCCATTGACCACCAAGTCCGTGTTCAATATGGCTTGATTGAGGATGAAGAAGGGACAGCTCCTATCTCTGTTGCAGAAGATCTAGCACCTAACCAAGAAGTAACGCTTGACCTAGGCGACGGACTTGAAATCGAAATTGAAGATTAAAAATAAAAGCGGAGAAGTCTTTCTCTGCTTTTTATGTTTAATTATTAAGTCTCCATAAGCTTCAAAAGCGTAATAAAAGAGTATTTAATCAAAAAAATTAAAAAAACTGTTGCAATTTTTTTAATTTGATGATAAAATTAAATCATTCTATAAAAAGGAGACTACTATAATGGAAAAACGCCTTGTTCGTAACGTACAAGACAAAAAGATTGCTGGTGTTTGTGCAGGTATCGGTGACTACTTTAACATGGACCACACACTTGTTCGTGCACTTTGGATCATCTTCACTCTACTTGGTGGTTCTGGAATCTTAGCTTATGCTGTTCTCTACTTCCTTCTTCCAGAAGGCAATGCAGAAGCTTAAGCCATAGAGAGAATAAAAGTTTATTCTAATCAGTTGAAAATAAAAAATGCATGTAATCGTAAATTACATGCATTTTTATATGTAGCTTCTATCGAAAAAGAGAGGTTCTTCACCAGATGGATAGGTCTTGTTTAATGGTCACTAAAACGACGATACTCTATATGAAAGTCAAAATAATGTTCATTCTGTAACTTTTGGAAGATGTCGCGATAGGCCTCTTCGTCAAAATGGTCGCCACGGTAAAGAATTTCAAAACTCAAACCATCGTACTCTAGAAAAGCGTTGGCTGATTTAAAGCCATTTTGGCGATAGAAGTCCATGCGGGCCTTTCTCTGCTCCAAGTTATCGCATTCTTCATCCAATCGCTCGACTTCGAGTAACATGGTTCGCTGGTAAAAATCGGTCAGCTTTTCGATGATTTCTTTTCCATATCCGTGGCTTCTCAAGTGGGGCATGATGGCAAAAAAACTGATATAGAAGGCCTTTGGATTGGAGATGGCAAAAGCAAAGCCGACAAACTCTTCTTGGTTATAAAAAGCAAAAAAGTGGGCGTCTTCTCGGTCCTGATAGCGTAAAAACTCTGACAGAGGAACTCGTTCTTCCTCGGGGAATGCTTCCTTGTTTAGCTTTTCAACCTTATCCAGATCGGGAAATACATCGGTAATTAATTGACTGGTCAAACTCATAAATGACCTCCTTTTCTTGATTATAGCAAATTGTATCTCTGTAAGCAATTGATTGCAAACTTAGTGACAGAGTCTTGTCGCTCCTTTAGAAAGCTGATATAATAGCTTTATGAATAAGAAACGATCCGTGGACTTGATACATGGTCCTATTCTTCCTGCGCTGTTAAGCTTTGCCTTTCCAATCTTGCTGTCCAATATTTTTCAACAGCTCTATAACACTGCTGACGTCTTGATTGTTGGGCGTTTTCTTGGTCAAGATTCCTTGGCTGCAGTAGGGGCAACAACGGCCATTTTTGACTTGATTATAGGTTTTACGCTTGGTGTTGGCAATGGGATGGGGATTGTCATTGCCCGCTATTATGGGGCTCGTAATTTCACTAAAATTAAAGAAGCAGTAGCAGCAACTTGGATTTTAGGTGCTCTTTTGAGCATTGTGGTCATGCTGATGGGATTTGTCGGTCTGTATCCACTCTTGCAATATTTAGATACTCCTGCAGAAATCCTTCCTCAGTCCTATCAATATATTTCTATGATAGTGACCTGTGTCGGTGTCAGCTTCGCCTATAATCTCTTTGCAGGCTTGTTGCGGTCTATTGGTGATAGTCTAGCAGCTCTTGGCTTTCTGATTTTTTCTGCCTTGGTTAATGTGGTGCTAGATTTGTATTTTATTACGCAATTGCATCTGGGAGTTCAATCTGCGGGGCTTGCTACCATCATTTCGCAAGGATTGTCAGCGGTTCTCTGTTTTTACTATATCCGTAAGAGTGTTCCAGAACTGCTTCCTCAACTCAAGCATTTTAAATGGAACAAGGCCTTGTATGCGGATCTCTTGGAGCAAGGTTTGGCTATGGGCTTGATGAGTTCGATTGTCTCCATTGGTAGCGTGATTTTACAGTCTTCTGTCAATACCTTTGGAGCTGTGATTATTAGTGCTCAAACAGCAGCTAGACGCATTATGGCTTTTGCTCTGCTTCCGATGACGGCTATTTCTTCTGCTATGACGACCTTTGCCTCTCAAAATCTCGGGGCTAAGCGACCAGACCGCATAGTTCAAGGCCTTGGTGTTGGGAGTCGCCTGAGCATGTCCTGGGCAGGTTTTATTTGTATTTTCCTCTTTTTTGCTAGTCCGACCTTGGTTTCCTTCTTGGCCAGTTCAACAGATACTTACTTGGTAGAAAACGGTAGTCTCTACCTGCAAATCAGTTCAGTCTTTTATCCGATTTTGAGCCTTTTGCTGATTTATCGGAATTGCTTGCAGGGCTTGGGGCAGAAAGTCCTCCCTCTAGTTTCTAGCTTTATTGAACTAATCGGGAAAATCGTTTTTGTGGTTTTGATTATCCCTTGGGCAGGGTATAGGGGAGTTATCCTTTGCGAACCCCTTATCTGGGTTGCCATGACCACCCAACTGTACTTCTCACTTTTCCGCCATCCCCTGATAAAAGAAGGCAAGGCAGTCTTGGCTGCTAAAGGACACTCCTAGCTGGATTTGCTAATACTCTTCGAAAATCAAATTCAAACCGTGTCAGCTTAGTCTTGCCGTACTCAAGTACAGCCTGCGGCTAGCTTCCTAGTTTGCTCTTTGATTTTCATTGAGTATAAAATAAAATCCCTTTCCTCTAGTGAAAATCGAAAAAACTTGTGTTATAATAAGAAAGATTAAAATGTGAAAAAAGGAGATTCCTAATGGGACGTAAATGGGCCAATATCGTAGCCAAGAAAACGGCTAAAGATGGAGCTAACTCTAAAGTATATGCAAAATTTGGTGTAGAAATCTATGTAGCAGCTAAAAAAGGGGATCCAGATCCAGAATCAAACACAGCCTTGAAATTCGTTATCGACCGTGCTAAACAAGCCCAAGTGCCAAAACACGTTATCGATAAAGCGATTGATAAAGCAAAAGGAAACACAGACGAAACCTTTACAGAAGGACGTTACGAAGGATTTGGACCAAATGGTTCTATGTTGATTGTGGATACCTTGACTTCAAACGTTAACCGTACGGCAGCCAATGTCCGTGCAGCCTTTGGTAAAAACGGCGGAAACATGGGTGCTTCAGGTTCAGTTTCATACCTCTTTGATAACAAGGGTGTGATCGTATTTGCGGGTGAGGACGCTGATGCAGTCTTTGAGCAATTGCTCGAAGCAGATGTGGATGTGGACGATGTAGAAGCAGAAGAAGGAACAATCACGGTTTACACAGCTCCAACAGACCTTCACAAGGCTATCGTTGCCCTTCGTGAGTCTGGTATCGAAGAATTCCAAGTGACTGAATTGGAAATGATTCCTCAGTCTGAAGTGGAATTGTCAGGCGAAGACCTTGAAACCTTTGAAAAACTTTACAGCGTTCTTGAGGACGACGAAGACGTACAAAAGATCTACACAAACGTAGATGGATTCTAATAGAAAAACGAACAGTTTTACTAGCTGTTCGTTTTTTTGATATTTGAACTTAGACTCTGCTTTCAGAATCGTTTTGTTTCTTGCTTTTTTCTAGACCTAGACCGACTGCATGTTTTTGAACGAGCAAGAGCTGTCCATTGTCCTGTTTTGCAAAAGTTAAGGTAACGGTCTTGATCTTGTCTCCAATGGAGATATAGGTGATTTTTCTCGTATCGTACCCTCCGATAGTGGAGTCAAACTCAGAGTCTGGTAGTCCGTGTTTTTTGATAATATCCTTGTAGTTGGTACCACCTTTTCCTTTGTTGTCAAGGTCACCTTCGATTAAGGCGTCAAACTCTTTTTGGGTCCAGGTGAAGGTATCGTCTTCTTCCTCCTCAGGGATGGAATAGGCGCTATCATCTGTCAAGTCGCTTTCTTCTTCGCGTTCCATTGAGGCACTCGCCTCGCTGTAGGAACGGTTAAACTCCCTGACAAACTCTTTGTAGACATTAGCGTACAGTACCTGGGTCGTAAAGAAAAGTACAATAGAAGCAATTGACAGAGCTGTTCCAATAATGGCCATTGTTTTCCGTTTTTTGAGGTTGACGATAAGGCCGATAATCCCCAAGATAAATGCGACGATGGCGATGAAAAATGATAGATAGTTAATAAATGGAATCCAGGACCCTAAAAGTGCGATGGCTCCAAAAATGGTTGCCAAGATTCCTAAAACTCTTTGTTCTTCTGGTTTCATTTGAACGTTTTCTCCCTTCATCGAGTGAATGGATTTCTATCCACAGTAGTTAGTGCTTATTATAGAAAAAATATTGCCTAATGTCAATTTAAACTAAAATAGTTCTCTAGGAAACTTTTTTCTTGACATCTTTTCTGAAAATGATAAAATAGTTCTCATGGAAACTTATATAGTTCTTGTGAGAACTATATTTATCGTAAGAAAGGAGCAATCATGGACAAGCCGATGTTAATGTTCAAACGTTTTGGACACCAGGTTCATCTGATGGTACAGAAAGAAGCTAAGCGATGTGGCATTGAATTTATGGGTGGACCGCAAGGGCAGGTTCTGCGTTTTTTAGATCATTGTGAACAAAAAGAGGAACTGGTCTTGATTAAGGATATCGAACAGGAACTCAATATTACTAAATCTGTGGCGAGTAATCTAGTCAAGCGCATGGTGCAAAATGGTTTGGTTGAGCTAGAGGCCAGCCCGAGTGATAAGCGGGCAAAATTTGTTCGCCTGACGGAGAAATCGCGTTCGCAGATGCAAAAAGTTAAAGCTTTTTTTGATCGGATTGATCAGAGTCTGCTAGAGGGGGTTTCAAAGTCAGACTTAGCAATCTTTGAAAAGGTCCTCAGTCAGTTGCAAGAAAATGTTGAGAAGATAGGAGGAGAGAATGAAGAAACTCGCTAAACGTATTACAGGAAAAGAGTGGGGAATGATCGTCCTTACGATTCTGTTCACTTGTTTCTCGGTCTATCTCGAGTTAGAGGTGCCGACTTATATTTCGCAAATTACAGAATTACTGGGAACGTCTGGAACGCAGTTGGGTGAACTCTGGTCACCAGCTGCGAAGATGATTGGTTTGTCTTTATTGGCTTTCTTTTCATCTGTTATGGTTGGTTTCTTTGCCGCTCGCGTTGCAGCATCCTATACAACCCATCTACGTAGAGACGTATTTCATCAGGTTTTAGATTTTTCGCAGACAGAGATCAAGCGCTTTTCAATCCCAAGTCTTTTGACTCGGACGACCAATGATATTACCCAGGTACAGATGCTCTTTACCATGGGCTTGCAAGTGGTTACTCGTGGGCCAATTATGGCTATCTGGGCCATTGGAAAAATCCTTGGGAAATCGGAATACTGGCTCTGGGCGGTCCTTGTGGCTGTTATTGTGAATGTCTTGATGACCACCGTTCTTATGACTCTGGCTTTTCCTAAACAATCTGTCATCCAAAAATTGACAGATAAACTCAATAGTATCACTCGTGAAAGTTTGACTGGGATTCGAGTTGTTCGCGCATACAATGCCGAGGATTACCAAGGTAAGAAATTTGAAGCAGCTAACGATGAGGTAACACGTCTCAATCTCTTTGTCAATCGATTGATGGCCATTATGAACCCGATCATGATGGCGATTTCCAGTGGATTGAGTTTAGCCATTTACTGGATTGGTGCCTATATCATCAACGATGCAAGTTTGACAGAACGTCTGCCACTCTTTAGTGATATGGTAGTCTTCATGTCCTATGCTATGCAGGTCGTGATGGGCTTCCTTCTCATGGGAGCACTCTTTATCGTTCTTCCTCGGACCTTGGTTTCTGCAGGACGTATCAACCAAGTTTTGGATTTGCATCCTTCTATTAAGAATCCGAGTCAAGCACAGGCTGCAGATTCTTCAGTTCAAGGACAAGTGGAATTCCGTGATGTAACCTTCCGATACTCTCAAAACTCAGAAGCAGTTGTGGAACATGTTACTTTTAAAGCCGAAGCAGGTCAAACAGTTGCCTTTATCGGATCAACTGGATCTGGGAAATCTACTCTAGTCAACCTAATACCTCGTTTTTATGATGTCTCATCTGGTCAAATCCTAGTAGATGGTGTCGATGTGCAAGATTACAACTTGGAAGACTTGCGTAATAAGGTCGGCTATATCCCACAAAAAGCTGTGCTCTTTTCTGGAGATGTTAAGGGTAATCTCGACTTTGGTAAGAGTAAAGAAAGTCCTCTCAGCGAACCTGCTATGTGGCAAGCTTTGGAATTGGCTCAATCTAAGAACTTTATCGAGGATAAGGAAGCAGGTCTGTCCTCTGAAGTAGCCCAAGGTGGGACCAACTTCTCAGGAGGTCAAAGACAACGCTTGGCTATTGCCCGGGCCTTGGCTCGTAAGCCAGAGATTCTTATCTTTGATGACTCTTTCTCAGCCTTGGACTACAAGACAGACCGGATCTTGCGCCAAGAATTAGCTGAAAAAACACAATCCTTGACTAAGTTAATCGTTGCTCAACGCATCTCAACCATCATGGATGCCGACCTGATCTTGGTTTTGGATCAAGGTAAAGTCGTGGGACAAGGCACCCACAAAGAACTTCTAGCTACTAACGAAGTCTACCAAGAAATTGCCTACTCACAACTATCGAAGGAGGAATTGGAAGATGGAAAATAAAAAAGTTTCGGTCTGGAAACAGTGCAAACCTTATATGGCAGGCCTCCAACTCCCTCTCCTAATAGCAGTTGTGGCTGCAGTCATTTCAAGTATCATTACCGTTTATGGGCCAACTAAGATTAAAGAAATTACTAACTTGATTTCAGATGGCTTGGCTACAGAAATCGACTTGGTAGCTGTGTCAAACATTGCTGGATTTTTGGTTGTCCTATATGTGTTTGGAGCTATCCTTAATTATACACAGGCCTATATATTTTCAACGAGTATCCAACATTTTTCAAAACGCTTGCGGACGGCTATCGCTGAAAAAATCAATCGTTTGCCACTTGGCTATTTTGACCGTCATTCACAAGGAGACACCCTTTCGCGCGTGACCAATGATGTGGATACAGCAGCGCAATCTCTCAACCAAAGTCTAGGGACAGTTCTTTCAGCTAGTTTCTTGTTGATTGCTGTCTTGGTGACCATGTTTGGGATGAACTGGATTTTAGCTCTCGTAACAGTGGTCTCTACGCTTGTTGGTTTTGCGGCGGTTTCCGTAATCATGGCCAAGTCACAGGGTTATTTTAAAGCCCAACAAAATAATCTAGCAGCCGTCAATGGTTATGTGGAAGAGATGTACTCTGGCCATAATGTAGTGACCAGCTACAACGCAGTGGACACCTCCAAAGCGAGATTTGCAGGGTTAAACCAAGACTTGCATGACAGTATCTGGAAATCTCAATTTATCTCTGGTATCATGATGCCAGCCATGTTCTTTGTTGGGAACTTTAGTTATGTCTTAGTCATCATCGTTGGGGCCGCGCTGGCGTTAGAAGGGCATATCACTATAGGGATTATCGTAGCCTTTATGGTTTACGTACGGACCTTCTCCCAACCTCTGTCACAGATTGCCCAAGGGATTACGAGCCTGCAACAAGCGAGTGCAGCCATGACTCGTGTATTAGAATTTCTAGCTGAAGCTGAGATGCAGGATGAATCTCATAAGGAGAGACAATTGAGCGACATGAAAGGGGAAGTAGTCTTTGATCACGTGTCCTTTGGCTATACACCAGAGCGCACCATCATCCATGATTTTTCTGCGACAGCTCATGCAGGTCAGAAGGTCGCGATTGTTGGACCGACTGGGGCTGGGAAGACAACCATTGTCAATCTTTTGATGAAGTTCTATGAGCTAGATAAGGGAAGTATCCGCATCGATGGTGTCGATACCAAGGACATGAAGCGTTCGGAAGTGCATGATGCCTTTTCAATGGTCTTGCAGGATACTTGGCTCTTTGAAGGAACGATTCGAGAGAACCTGATCTATAATCAGACAGACATCAGTGATGAACGAATGATGGAAGCCAGCAAGGCTGTGGGAATCCACCACTTTATCATGACTTTGCCAGACGGTTACGACACTATCTTGGACGATACAGTGACTTTGTCTGTCGGACAAAAACAACTCTTAACCATTGCTCGTGCTTTGCTGAAGGATGCACCACTCTTGATTTTGGATGAAGCGACATCTTCAGTTGACACACGTACAGAGGAGTTGATTCAAAAAGCCATGGACTGTTTGATGGAAGGGAGAACTTCCTTTGTTATTGCCCACCGCTTGTCAACCATCCGAAATGCAGACTTGATCTTGGTCATGAAAGATGGAAATATCATCGAACAAGGCAATCATGAAGAACTCATGGCTCAAGGTGGTTTCTATGCGGATCTCTATAATAGTCAGTTTACAGAAGACGAAGCAGAAGAATAAATCAAAAGAAGGCTTGACGGCCTTCTTTTTCTGCACTATACTAGAAGACAAACGTCTCACCTGTAGACGAAAACAAAGTAATGAATGAGAAGTATAAATGAAAAATTATCAAGAATGGTATCGAAATATCAGCTCTAGGCTCACCAGCCATCCCACCCTTCTATTTCTGTTACGCAGTTTCAATCGTTTGATGACAGTCGCCATGCCTCTGGTCTATTTGACCTTGCTAGTCACTACTTATCTGCAGCTAGGACTTGGGAAGCAAGTTGTGGTCTATTTGCTTGTCCCCGCTACAGGTTTTGTGATCTTGTCCCTTTTTCGTAAGAAAATCAATCATCCGCGTCCCTACGAAACTTGGGATATCCGTCCCCTGCTTGAAAAAGATAGTTCGGGACAGTCTATGCCCAGTCGCCATGTCTTTTCAGCAACTATCATCTCCATGGCCTGTTTCCATGCTTGGACTTTGATCGGAATGATCTTTCTTATTTGCTCAGGACTCTTAGCCTTGGTCCGAGTACTAGGTGGTGTTCATTATCCCAAGGATGTCTTGGTTGGCTATGCTTGTGGTCTCATGTGGGGGCTCCTTTTCTTCTTATTTTGACATGTAAGTTAAGCTAGTCCTACAACCACTTACTGCTTCAAAATGACCACTTGCTTTTTTGCCCTTGTATTCCTAACTTAGCTTTGATATAGTAGAGTCAGAAAGGAGATGTGATGAAGTTACGAATTGAGATTGACGGCAATTTAGAGGAGACTGAAATTGTCATCAAGACCCCCACTTTGACAGATGAAATTGCAGACTTGCAACGACTTTTGCAAGAGTCAAAGGCTCCGAGGTTGACTTTTTACAAGGGGACAGGTGAATATTATCTAGACCTGTCAGAAATTCTCTTCTTTGAAACAGAAGGGAGCAAGATCTACGCTCATAACCAGAAGGAAGCCTATGAAGTTCGTCTCAAACTTTATGAGTTGGAGTCTATCTTGCCTCGCTATTTTAGTCGAGTTTCCAAGTCAACGATCGCAAACATCCGTCAGATTTACTCAGTGGACAAGTCCTTTTCAGGAACGGGGACCATTTCCTTTTATCAGACGCACAAGGAGGTTCATGTCTCACGGCATTACCAATCCCTCCTAAAAGAAAATCTAAGAAACATGAGGTAAAAAAGATGAAAAAGAAAGCATTTGGTATTGTTTTATTGGTTTTAGCAGCTTGGATCTTGCTGCAAGGGAATTTTGGAATTCCTTCTTTGGATGGCAAGATATGGCCTTTACTAGGTATTGTTTTTTTTGCTTACCAATCAGTTGAAGCTTTGCTTCGTCGTCATCTAACATCAGCAGTTTTTACCGCTCTAGTAGCCTTAATGATTGCGAATCATTTTTATAACATTTTTCCTATTCCAAACCAGTCTTTGTTTTGGGCTAGTATCTTAGCAGTTCTAGGTGTCGGTTATCTTACTCACTCAAGTAAGTTCTGGAATGAAAAAAAATGGTGGTACAATGGGAAAAAAACAGTCGTCACGGATAAGGAAGTCGCTTTTGGTAGCGGGACCTTCTATAAACAGGATCAAGATCTCGTAGATGACCAAGTGGAAGTCGCTTTTGGGGATGCTAAAATCTACTATGATAATGCAGAGATGTTAGGTGATTTTGCGACTTTAAATATTGAAGTGGCTTTCGGGAATGCAACCGTCTATGTTCCACAACACTGGCGTGTCGATTTGAAAGTAGAAACATCCTTTGGTGCAGCTAAGGCAGACGCTCCTGTAGCACCAACAAACAAAACCTTGATTATCCGTGGAGAAGTCGCTTTTGGTAAACTTGGAGTTGTTTACGTTAAATAAAAAAATAGTTTAGGCCCTTGATAAATTCAAGAAAGTGTGATAACATAGTACGGTATGTGGTGCTAGCACATCCGCTATATTAGATCTAATAGGAGGAAAACACAATGGCTAAAGTATGTTACTTTACAGGTCGTAAGACTGTATCAGGAAACAACCGTTCACACGCGATGAACCAAACAAAACGTGCCGTAAAACCAAACCTTCAAAAAGTTACGGTTCTTATCGATGGTAAACCTAAAAAAGTTTGGGCTTCAGCTCGTGCTTTGAAATCAGGTAAAGTTGAACGCGTTTAATAAAAATGAAAAGACCGCTTAGGTCTTTTTCTTTTGCTCTAAGGATAAAATCATTTGAAAAATAGAGTAAATATCCGCCGATACAGCATTCTGCTTTTACACTTGGGCTGAAATATGATAAAATAGAGTATCAACTAGTTGAGGTAAAAAAAATGACTGTAAAAATTAATACAAAAGATGGTCAAATCGAACTGACAGATGAAGTGATTGCAACCGTAGTAGGTGGTGCCGCAACTGAGATTTTTGGTGTGGTCGGTATGGCTAGTAAAAATGCCCTCAAAGACAATTTCCAAGCCCTTCTTGGTAAGGAAAATTATTCTAAGGGTGTTGTTATAAAAGCAGCCGAAGATGGTAGCATTGCAGTTGATGTTTATACCGTATTGAGCTACGGAGTAAAGATAAGCGAAGTGTCAAAAAACATTCAAGAGCGTGTTCGTTTTAGTTTAGAAAATCAACTAGGAATTACTGCTCAGACTGTGAATGTCTACATTCAAAATATCAAAGTTGTAGGAGAATAATCGTGTCAAAAATTACTACCAGTTTATTCCAAGAGATGGTGCAGGCTGCATCAACTCGTTTGAATAAGCAAGCAGAATATGTCAATTCATTGAACGTCTTTCCAGTTCCAGATGGAGATACTGGGACAAACATGGGAATGACCATTGAAAATGGTGCCAAAGAAGTAGCAGACAAGCCTGCTTCTACTGTTGGAGAAGTAGCGAGCATTCTTGCTAAAGGTCTCTTGATGGGTGCGCGTGGGAACTCAGGGGTTATCACTTCTCAGCTCTTCCGTGGCTTCTCTCAGGCTATCAAGGAAAAAGATGAATTAACAGGTCAAGACTTGGCTCTTGCCTTCCAATCCGGTGTCGAAGTAGCTTATAAAGCGGTTATGAAACCAGTTGAAGGGACCATTTTGACTGTTTCTCGTGGAGCGGCTATTGGGGCTAAGAAAAAAGCCGAGGAGACAGATGATGCTGTTGAGGTCATGCGTGCAGCCTTGGAAGGCGCGAAAGCAGCTTTGGCTAAGACACCAGAAATGCTTCCAGTCCTTAAGGAAGTTGGTGTGGTAGACTCAGGTGGTCAAGGTTTGGTCTTCATCTACGAAGGATTCCTTTCAGCTCTTACTGGTGAATACAGTGCTTCTGAAGACTTTGTAGCGACTCCTGCTAACATGAGTGAAATGATCAATGCAGAGCACCACAAGTCTGTAGCAGGGCATGTGGCAACTGAGGATATTACCTTCGGTTACTGTACAGAGATCATGGTAGCCCTCAAACAAGGTCCAACTTATTCTAAGGACTTTGACTATGATGAATTCCGTAACTACTTGAATGACTTAGGCGACTCTCTACTTGTTGTCAATGATGATGAAATCGTCAAAGTTCACGTCCATACAGAAGATCCAGGTCTTGTCATGCAAGAAGGTCTCAAATATGGTAGCTTGATTAAGGTAAAAGTGGACAACATGCGTAACCAACACGAGGCGCAAGTTGAAAAAGAAGCAACTCAAGGAAACAAGCCTGCTGAAACAAAAGAGTATGCCCTTATCGCAGTAGTAGCTGGTCAAGGTTTAGCAGATATCTTCCGTGCCCAAGGTGTGGATTATGTTATCGAAGGCGGGCAGACGATGAACCCTTCAACAGAAGACTTTATCAAGGCTGTTGAACAGGTCAATGCTCGCAACATCATCTTCTTGCCAAACAACAAAAATATCTTTATGGCAGCTCAGTCTGCGGCTGAAGTGCTTGAACAACCTGCTGTTGTGGTAGAAGCACGTACAATTCCTCAAGGATTGACCAGTCTTCTTGCCTTTGACCCAAGCAAATCAATCGAAGAAAACCAAGAACGCATGACTGCAGCCCTTGGTGATGTCGTAAGCGGTAGTGTAACAACTGCTGTTCGTGATACAACTATCGATGGATTAGCAATTCATGAAAATGACAATCTTGGTATGGTTGATGGAAAAATTCTCGTGTCAAACCCTGACATGCACCAAACCTTGACTGAAACTTTGAAGCATATGTTGGACGAAGATAGTGAAATCGTGACTTTCTATGTCGGTGAAGACGGAAGCGAAGAACTTGCCAATGAAATTGCCCAAGAAATCGCAGAAGAATTTGAAGATGTTGAAGTAGAGATTCACCAAGGTCAACAACCCGTATATCCATATCTTTTCAGTGTGGAATAATCGTGAAAATTGAGTAAAAACAACAGAAGGAAGCTGGTTTTACAGCTTCCTTTTTCTATGCAAATGGAGTTATAAAGAAATTTCTGTAGAAATGAACATTCTATTGGAAATTCTATGTATGATAAGTTATAATGATAAAGCTGTTATGTTAGATTAAGTATGAATATAAAGGAGAAATGATGAAGAAAAAATTTTTTAATCAATCTTTTTCCCGCTTTTCAATTAGAAAGTTAAGTGTTGGGACCTGTTCGGTATTGCTAGGAACCTTTATGGTGATGGCTACTTCTCCAGTGCAAGCGGATGAATCTCAAGTCAACAATAAGGAACAACAAACGCAGGCGGAAATTCAACAGAAGGAAAAAAGTGCTGAGAATGGACAGGAAGTCATTTCTGAGCCTCAAAAAGTGGTAACACAGAACGAAGCGGTTAAGGAGCTGGAGGATAAAGCTGAACCGTCCAAAACAGAAGTATCTGCACCAGTCTCTCAGAGCCAACCAGTTTCTCAAGTTGACAATACGAAGGAAGCGAGTCAGCCTTCTTTAGATGAGGAGAAAAAGCAATCTCTAGAATCAACTCAAACTGAGCAGAAAAGCAAGGAAGAAAGCGGTTCTAGTGGAAAAACTTCTTCTAGGCGCAAGAGATCGCTAGATGAAGTCAATGCAGAATTTAAAACTCATTCGCCAATCAAAGATATCCATGCGGTAGATAGTGTCCGTGAATCCTTGACCTTTAGTATTACTGGACACGAAGCAGACTATTCTGGTGGGTATATCAAAATTCATTTCCAAAATGGGAAGGCTATTAAATTGACCCCTTCTCCAGTTGGTGGTGTAAAGTTCAGCCAAGAAAAAACGAATGGGGACCTTGATTTAAAGATAGAACCTGCAAATCTGAGAGGTGGAGCAAACTATAACTTCGTCTATACTTTTCAGATAGATCCTTTGACTCAGAACTGGGGAGGCGCTGTCCAAGCCATTGGGCCAGACCACAAGGTGACCGCAACTGCTAAGCTCTATGACAAAAATGACAATGTCCTCAAAGAACTTGGAAGTATTGAACACACATGGAAAGTCTTAGAAAACGGGGTGGGTGGCCTGACTCCAATGTCTGGCAATCAGGTCATTGGCTACGATCGAAATAACGATGGTATTGTCGACGATGATTCATCGGTCGTGTCCTACTATCTATTTAACGGTGCGAAAGATCCTAAGAATAATACGGCAAGAAATGATTACTTCAACTATGGAAATGGTGTCTTTGATGGTCGTATGATCAATGGTATGGGGATTAGTGATGTCGGGGGGAATATCATTGATCCTGTCACATCTTATACCTATAATATAGAGTTAAAAGAAGGTTATGAGTTGATAGATGAAGCTAAAGCTCTAGGATGGACTGCCGATGCGACGGGTTACCATCTGACGATTAACAGAGCTAACAATCCGCTTCAAGATATTAATAACAATAAAAATAAGCTCATTCCAATTTCTTTCAAGTTAAAGAATGCCAAAGTAGCAGAGATCAATAGAAAAGCGCAAAACTTTACTGTGACGGGTATCTATACAAAAGCAGATGGGACTAGCTATCAAAATACGGCCGTTCTGCCTTATGCTCTCTTTGTTCAAAAAACAGACCAGCCAGAGTCTTCTCTCTTTGAATATAGACACTATAATCAGTCTGACTCGGAGATAATTCGTTCCTATGGTGAAACAGAATACCGTTCTAATGTTCGACTTTCATCAGTCGCAGAGGTTGAAAAAGATTATCCTATCAATGACTACACGGTCACCCATAAAATACAGGATCCACGAGAGTCTTATCGAGAAGTCAATGCGATTGAGGATCGTTATTGGAATGAATTTTTCTCCTCACCGGATGCATCCGTAGAAGTATACAATAAAGCTACAGGTGAGTTGTTAGGGACTTTTAATAGTAACACCCGTAGTCTACGATTGACGGAAGAGCAAGATGTGAAGGAGCTGGAGTACAAGTTTAAAAATATCAAGATGAGGAAGTCCTCAACCAATGATACTTCGGCATTTTTTTTCCAGACAAAAACACGTTTTAATAATTGGGAAAGTCTCTATAAAGATTCGACGATTCGTAAGTTGGATTCTAGAACGGATTTCACTTTTAAGAATACTGGAAACACTGTTTCCTTCTCTCAAACTGCCTCAGCCGAATTGACGCGTGTTATCCAGCAAATTTCAATGGTTGGACGCCGTCGGACAGATGTCTTTAATCGACACACAGATGCTTCTGGTTTTAAAGAAGATTTTATCACAAGGACTGCGGGTAAAGACACCCCTACTCAGAACTTCGCAAACTTGACGGGAGTTTACCATCTGGCTTATTTGGCTGATCCACAATTAAACTTTAGTGGAAACCCTAATTTTAAGGTTTATTATAATTACAAAGATACTGGGAAAACTCTCTACTATGCCCAAGTAAAGGGGACTCCAGACTCCCCTATGCCTCCAACGCTTTTGAAGTTGGAAAACAAGACGATTCCAAATGGGACCTATACCTATAAAGCGATTGCTTTCTGGGATGAGGAACTTCCTGACGTTCAAGCTCAGAATGGTTACGACTTGGGGGAGCTTGACGGCATTACAGTTACCTCGAAAAATTCAGTTTCTTATGACTTCGATGTGATCGTACAGGCTTCTGAAGCGAGTGGTGTCTACTCTGAAGTGAAGAGAGCTACAAATCAACACTTTGCCTACAATACCCAAGAGCACTATCCTGGTGATGAGGTTGATTTCAGAGTGACCTATAAAAACGCATCTAAACAGCCGGTTTCAGACGTTTATGTTTTGTCATCCTTGCCGATGAAAGGTGATAAACAGCTGGAATCAAGGAATCGTGGATCAGAGTTCACCGTTCGTTTGACAAAAGCTCTGACAGCTCCTGAAGGCTGGGAGGTTCAGTATAGCCGTACTGCAGGTACTGCCGCAGAAATTAATGCTTCACAATGGTTGACAGCAGAACAGGTATCGGATTGGTCGGAGATTCGTGCAGTTCGTTGGCATTCGATTGCCCCAGTTGCTGCTGGAAGTAGGGTTCAGTTTCCTATCGATGGAGCAGTTATCGAGCAAAATCCAGCCCCAGGTGCGAGAGCTTATCTTTCTTCGGCCATGGCAAATGGCAGTTCCAAGTACACTGAGTCCAATAATGTTTCAATCCAAATGTCTACCAAACTGTCATCTGCAAGTTTCACCTTTGTGGATATAAACGATCCGTCTAAGGAAGTACAACTAGGAGAGGTAGACACAGTTGTAGGCAAACCTAATGGACCAATTTCTTATGATCCTGCTCGTCGAATTAAGGAATTGGAAGATGCAGGATATGAACTGATCAGTAACGATTTTACAGATCATACCTTTGGTGACTCGACTAGTCCAAAACAATTCAAGTTTCAGTTTAGACACAAGATTACAGAACTAACCGAAACTGTTCGTGGAACTCGTGAAATTGATTATGAATATCTCAAAAAAACAAACCATTCTGATTTATCACTCCTTGCTCCAAAGCATGTTGAGACTCATTCGTTTACTCGAACCAAGAGAATTGACCAGGTTTTGGCAAAACGGCAACCAAATGATGCGACAGCTGGTGTGACATACTCAGCCTGGTCTGTAGACCAAACTTGGTCTCAAGTGATTTCTCCTGAAGTTCCTGGTTATTATCCAAGAGAGGATATTGACGCAAATACAATGTCGGGAGAAGGAGCTCTCTATGAATATTTAATGACCGCGGATGATCCTAGGGATGAAGAGTTGGAAAAAGAATTTACCTGGTATCGGGTGGTGTATTATATTCGGATTCCAGTTGTCCCTTCAGCAAGTGCAGCGAAATCTAAAGGCCTTCAAGGGCAGAAGCAGGCAGCAACGATTCAGTTTGATGAGGATAGAGCAAGCGAGAGCGAGGTTCACTTTGCAAAAGGGACAACAACCATTAATGGAGCAAAGAAATCCGTTGAACTAGTCCAAAGCAGTGTCTTTCTTTATGATGAGAATGGGCAAAAGGTAACTTCGCTAACCATTGCCGACCAAGGTACGTACGATTTAGATCTTGTAAATAAAACAATTGTCTTTACTCCACTGAAAACCTTCTATGGTCCGGCAACTCCAGTTCAAGTTGGAGTGGTGGATAAAAATGGAGAGTCGGCTGTAACGACCTATACCCCAGTTGTTGAAAGAGTAACACCAACTGGAACAGGTGATAAGACAGAGGGTCTGCAAGGTCAGATCCAAGAAGGTAAAGTGACCTTCACTCCAGGACATGACTCAGTTCCATTCCCAGCTGATTCAACTCCACTATTTGACAATGGTACAACTGTGAAAGAAGTGCCAAATGTTGGTAAGTTCGAAGTGGACGCAGACGGTAAGGTGACCTTCACTCCTGATAAACAGTTCAAGGGTGAAACACCAGAGCTTGAATTGACTCGTGTGGATGCCAATGGCACTCCTGTTACAGTCAAGTACCAAGCAGTGGTGAAAGAAGTAACACCTACAGGAACCGGTGCAACAAGTACAGGTCCTCAAGGACTTCCACAAACTGGTAATCCAACCTTCCAAGGTGGCGATCCACTGGTTCCAATCGATGAAACAGTAGAGCCAACCTTCGCAGATGGAAGCAAAGAGAAATCTATTCCAGGCCAAGGAACTTACACGATTGCGCCAGACGGTACAGTGACCTTCACTCCAGACAAGCAGTTTGTCGGAAACCCAGATCCAGTCACAGTCAAACGTATAGATAGGAATGGTACTCCAGTGACTGCGACTTACAGTCCAGAGTTCACGAAAGTAACACCAACTGGTACGGGAGATAAGACAGAGGGTCTACAAGGTCAGGTCCAAGAAGGTAAAGTGACCTTCACGCCAGGCCATGACTCAGTTCCATTCCCAGCTGATTCAACTCTACTATTTGACAATGGTACAACTGTGAAAGAAGTGCCAAATGTTGGTAAGTTCGAAGTGGATGCAGACGGTAAGGTGACCTTCACTCCGGACAAACAGTTCAAAGGTGAAACACCAGAACTTGAATTGACTCGTGTGGATGCCAATGGAACTCCTGTTACTGTCAAGTACCAAGCAGTAGTGAAAGAAGTAGTTCCAACCAGTACTAACGCAACCAGCACAGGCCCTCAAGGTGTCCCACAAACTGGTACTCCAACCTTCCAAGGTGGCGATCCACTGGTTCCAATTGATGAAACAGTAGAGCCAACCTTCGAAGATGGAAGCAAAGAGAAATCTATTCCAGGCCAAGGAACTTATGCAATCTCACCAGATGGCACCGTCACCTTCACTCCAGACAAACAGTTTGTCGGAAACCCAACTCCAGTCACAGTCAAACGTGTAGATAAGAATGGCACCCCAGTTACTGCGACTTACAGTCCAGAGTTTACTAAGGTAACTCCGACTGGTTCAGGTGATAAGACAGAGGGTCTGCAAGGTCAAGTCCAAGAAGGTAAAGTGACCTTCACTCCAGGCCATGACTCAGTTCCATTCCCAGCTGATTCAACTCCACTATTTGACAATGGTACAACTGTGAAAGAAGTGCCAAATGTTGGTAAGTTCGAAGTGGACGCAGACGGTAAGGTGACCTTCACTCCTGATAAACAGTTCAAGGGTGAAACACCAGAACTTGAATTGACTCGTGTGGATGTCAACGGAACTCCTGTTACTGTCAAGTACCATGCGGTGGTGAAAGAAGTAGTTCCAACCAGCACTAACGCAACCAGCACAGGCCCTCAGGGTGTTCCGCAAACAGGTACTCCAACCTTCCAAGGTGGTGATCCACTGGTTCCAATCGATGAAACAGTAGAGCCAATCTTCGACGATGGAAGCAAAGAGAAGTCTATTCCAGGTCAAGGAACTTACACGATTGCATCAAATGGAACTGTAACTTTCACGCCAGACAAACAGTTTGTTGGAAACCCAGATCCAGTTACAGTGAAACGTGTGGATAAGAATGGTACTTCAGTTACTGCAACCTACAGTCCAGAGTTTACGAAAGTGACTCCTACAGGAACCGGTGCAACCAGCACAGGTCCTCAAGGTGTCCCACAAACTGGTACTCCAACCTTCCAAGGTGGCGATCCACTGGTTCCAATTGATGAAACAGTCGAGCCAACCTTCGCAGATGGAAGCAAAGAGAAATCTATTCCAGGCCAAGGAACTTACACGATTGCACCAGACGGAACTGTAACCTTCACTCCAGACAAACAGTTTGTTGGTAAACCAGATCCAGTCGCAGTCAAACGCGTAGATAAGAACGGTACAGAAGTCACTGCGACTTACAGTCCAGAATTTACGAAAGTAACACCAACTGGTAAAGATACTTCTTCAGTTAACATTAAGGGGCTTGTTCAAACAGGTACTCCAACATTTGAAGGTGGTAATCCGCTTGTTCCAATCGATGAAACTGTGGCAGCAACATTTGAAGATGGATCAACTGAAAAAGTGATTCCAGGAGAAGGAACCTATACAATCTCACCAGATGGCATAGTAACCTTTACTCCAGAAGCAGACTTTGTAGGAAAAGGAACAGGCGTAACGATTGTCCGCAAGGATAAGAACGGTACTCCAGTTACTGCAAGCTATCGCCCGACAGTTGTAGATCCATCTACTGGTCATGACACGGCTTCTACAGGAGCAAAAGGCCAACCACAAGTGGCAACCCCAACGTTGGAAGGACATATCGATAGTACAGTTCCACCAATATTTGAGGATGGTAGCACGACTATGGTTGTTCCAGGTGAAGGAAGCTATACAATTGATAAAGATGGTAAGATTACCTTTACACCAGAACCAGACTTTGTTGGTACAGCTAAAGGATTGGTTGTGAAACGTCTGGATGTGTATGGAAATGTAGTTATTGCTCATTACACACCAACTGTCCTTGGACAAACACAAGTGAGTGATGCGACATCAGAAGGTCTTAAAGGTCAAACTCAGACTGGTAAACCAAACTTTACAGGTGATGTCGATCTGACAGTTCCGCCAACCTTTGAAGATGGAACAACTAAAAAAGTCGTTCCAGGTGAAGGAACTTATGCAATCTCACCAGATGGCACCATCACCTTTACCCCTGAGGCAGACTTTGTAGGACAAGCCAAAGGTGTGAAAGTGATCCGTAAAGACCGTAATGGAAATATCATTTCAGGATTCTATACCCCAACAGTAGTAGAACTTCCAGAGCAAGTGAAGCCGTCTGATAAAAAAGAACTTTCAGTACCTGATTCGAAACCAGATCAATTGACTCAAAACATCTCTGTAGAAAAAAATCAACTTCCAAATACAGGAAGTCAAGAAGATGGTTTGAAAAATCTAGGAATTCTGACAGCCCTAGCAGGTGCCATGACACTTGGATTGCTAGGTAAAAAGAAACGAAACGATGAATCAGACTAATCATTTTTAAGAACCGAGAAATCGGTTCTTTTTTATGACATTTGTCATATTTCCTAGTGACAGAAGCATCTAGCTCTGCTAACTTCAAAAGACTATAATTGAAGTATGAAATGGAGGAAGAAGAAATGAAAAATAAAATGATTGTCGCAGTGAGTTTAGTAGCAGCAGGAGTTATGACCTATCTCATGTTTTCAGGATTGGACGAGGGTTTCTATCATTTTCCTTGGGAGCTCTTTGCTGGCTTTGGAATGATGTCTTGGCTTGTCAGAGAAGGTTTGAAATTGGTCAGAGATGTGAAAAAGGAGTTTGAGGAATGAAAAAAGCAATCATCTATTTCTTTATCAGCCTATCACTCTTGGTATGGTTAGTGGAAATGTTTACTGGTTGGTTTGACCAAACCGTGCTTCGCCAATTTATTCGTGGTGCTTGGGGTTTTGGGTTTATGATTTTCGTCGTTTTCCCTATGGGAATGAAGTGGTTGAAAGGAGAATCTCATGACTGTGATTAAAGTTGAGAAATTGAGTAAGAAAATAAAAGACAAGGAGATCTTGCGGAACATCTCCTTTGAAATCAACGATGGTGAATGTGTCGCCTTGATCGGACCTAACGGAGCAGGTAAGACGACCTTGATTGATTGCCTCTTGGGCGACAAGTTCGTGAGCTCAGGTCAGATAGCTATTCAAGGCTTTGCACCAACAGATCCTCGATTAAAGCAGCTTATTTCTATCTTACCTCAAGAAAATACGGTGGTTCAAGACTTGAAAGTGAAAGAACTCTTATCCTTCTTTCAATCAATCTATCCAAACAGTCTCTCCAATCAAGAAATTGATGACTTGCTGAGATTTTCGGACAAACAGAAAAATCAGCTAGCGGGCAAGTTGTCTGGTGGGCAAAAACGTTTGTTCTCTTTCGTGTTGGCACTAATAGGTCGTCCGAAAATTCTATTTTTGGACGAACCAACTGCTGCCATGGATACCTCGACACGTCAGCATTTTTGGGAAATTGTCAATCAGTTAAAGAAAAATGGTGTCACCATTGTCTACTCTTCTCACTATATCGAAGAGGTAGAACATACGGCTGACCGCATTTTGGTACTCCACAAGGGAGAATTGATTCGCGATACGACGCCTTATGCTATGCGTGGTGAAGAACAAGAAAAACATTTTACGGTACCACTAACTTATCAGGAAGTTATCAGCACTTTGGACCAGGTTCAAGAGCTTGAAATCAAGCAAAATGCTCTTTCCTTCACAACCAAAGAAGCCAGCCAGGTATGGAAAGTCTTGCAAGAACAGGGCTGCATGATCGAAGAAATTGAAGTTCGCAATCGAACTCTCTTAGACAGTATCTTCGAAACGACTCAAGACTAAAGGAGATTGACGATGAAAAATATGACAAGTCTCATGAAAGTGGAAATCATTCTGATGAAACGGCAAGCAGTCTACTACTTGCTATCCATCGGACTTCCAAGTGTGTTTTACCTTATCTTTTCTGGTATGATGTCAGGGTCAGATATTCCAGAAATTGCTCTTCAAGCCTATCTCTTTGCCATGACGCTCTTTAGTATCATGTCAAGTGCCTTTTTCAGTATCCCTAGCACACTCGAATCCGACAAGACGAACAACTGGCAAAAATTGATTCAACATTCTCCCGTATCTATGGTAGAATATTATGTATCAAAACTGTTCAGCACTCTGCTTACTTTCTTGTTATCAATTATAGTTGTCTTTTCGGTTGGTCATTTTGTCCGCGGAGTGACGCTACCTTGGCTTGACTGGTTGGTAATTGGTGCTATTTTGCTGGTCGGAAGTGTGGTCTTTATCAGTATGGGTGTCTTGGTGAGCTTGTTACCCAGTGCTCAACTGATGACGGTTGTTGGAAATATTGCCTATATTGCTTTGGCTGTCCTAGGTGGACTGTGGTTCCCCTTGGATTCCTTCCCAGAATGGCTCCAATCTATTGGCAAACTGACTCCAACCTATCAACTGATGCAGGTTGTCTCTACTTATTTGGAGCATCACGAGTTTAACATTCTTGCTGCCTTGGTTGTACTAGGTTATACAGTTTTCTTTGGTGTATTGGTCATTCAACTGAAAAAACGGATCGAGGTAAAATAAATCTATGTTGGAAAAATTTAAAAACATTCATTATATGTTTCATATTTCAATAGTGTTTATCATCTTTCCTATAGCGGGTGTCATCGTTGGAGATTACCCGCTTTTAACCTTGTTCTGGACTCTACTATTTGTACTTGCCTTCTATTCGGTTTTAATCAGTCAGAATCGCACCGTGCAGTGGCTGGCTTGGTGGGTCATGCTTGCCTACATTTTTTATACATCTGTTTGGCTAAGTTCGGGTTTCACATGGTTTATCTTCTATTTATCCAACCTCCTTATTTATGAGCTGGATGAGATTTCTTTTCACTCTTGGCGTTTTGTCAGTTTTGTTGTCTTGCAACCGTTCATTCTGACCGGAATCTATATGGTCAATCATGTTAGTCCCTGGCAGCTACTCTTTTTCTTGGTGACCTTTATCTTTTCCGATGCAATGACCTTTGGTCTTTATCGAATTCGGATAGCAGAAGAGCTAAAAGAAGAAAAGATGAAACAAAATGCCAAGCTCAATCTTTTCTTGGCTGAAAACGAACGCAGTCGTATCGGTCAGGATCTTCATGACAGTCTAGGCCATACCTTTGCCATGTTGAGTGTGAAGACAGATCTTGCCCTCCAGCTTCTTCAAATGCAGGCCTATCCTCAAGTGGAAAAAGAATTAAAAGAAATTCATCAGATCAGTAAAGAATCCATGAATGAAGTTCGTACAATTATCGAAAATCTTAAAACAAGAACCCTTGCTTCCGAATTTGCGACTGTTAAAAAAATGCTGGAAATTGCAGGAATTGAAACGGAAATCAATCACCAACTAGATACAGCTAGCCTAACTCAGGAATTAGAATCAACGGCCTCCATGATTTTACTTGAGTTAGTGACCAACATCATCAAACATGCCAAAGCATCGAAAGCTTACTTGAAATTAGAACGAACTGAGAAAGAACTCATTCTAACAGTGAGAGATGATGGCTGTGGCTTTGCTTCTCTAAAAGGAGATGAACTCCATACTGTTCGAGACCGTGTCTTTCCATTTTCAGGAGAAGTAAAAGTGATCAGTCAGAAACATCCGACTGAAGTGCAGGTTCGACTACCTTACAAGGAGAGAAACTAAGATGAAACTACTTGTTGCAGAAGATCAAAGTATGTTGCGAGATGCTATGTGCCAGTTGCTTACCTTTCAACCAGATGTAGAGTCTGTCCTACAAGCCAAGGATGGCCAAGAAGCAATCCAACTTTTAGAAAAGGAGCCTGTAGATATCGCCATTCTTGACGTAGAAATGCCTGTTAAGACAGGCCTCGAAGTGCTGGAGTGGATACGAGCAGAAAAGCCAGAAATAAAGGTGGTTGTGGTGACGACCTTCAAGCGCCCCGGCTATTTTGAACGTGCGGTCAAGGCTGGAGTGGATGCCTATGTCTTGAAAGAAAGAAGCATTGCAGACCTCATGCAAACCTTGCACACTGTTCTTGAGGGACGTAAGGAATATTCGCCTGAATTGATGGAAGTGGTGATGACGCACCCCAATCCGTTAACAGAGCAAGAAATCGCTGTTTTAAAAGGAATTGCTCAGGGCTTGTCTAACCAAGAAATCGCAGACCAACTCTATCTATCAAATGGAACCGTCCGAAACTATGTCACCAATATTCTTTCGAAACTAGATGCTGGTAATCGAACAGAGGCAGCCAACATTGCAAAAGAATCTGGTTGGCTTTGATAAGAAGGGTTAAAAAATTCCGAAACGATAACTTGAATCAAAGGAAATCCATACTAGAAAGGAGGAGGTAAATCGCCTCCTTTTCTGGTTTAGAAAAGCGGTGAAAGCTAGTGTCAAAGAGTTAAAAGATCAGAATAAAAATGAAAAATATCTTGACAATGAAGGAAAAATTGTGTTACAATAATAGACGGTACTTTTTACTTTTGGTCTCTCAAAAGTGTACAGGGACGTGCTGACAAATGTTGCAAAAGTACACACAGATGGTAGCTGTCACCAAGTGTATCATCACCAAAAATAAAAAAACACAGGAGAATGTAGATGCCTACAATTAACCAATTGGTTCGCAAACCGCGTAAATCAAAAGTAGAAAAATCTAAATCACCAGCTTTGAACGTTGGTTACAACAGTCATAAAAAAGTTCAAACAAATGTTTCTTCACCACAAAAACGTGGTGTTGCAACTCGTGTGGGAACAATGACACCTAAAAAACCTAACTCTGCCCTTCGTAAATTCGCTCGTGTACGTTTGAGCAACCTTATCGAAGTTACTGCCTACATCCCAGGTATCGGACACAACTTGCAAGAGCACAGCGTGGTGCTTCTTCGTGGTGGACGTGTAAAAGACCTTCCAGGGGTACGTTACCATATCGTCCGCGGTGCACTTGATACAGCAGGTGTTACCGATCGTAAACAAGGCCGTTCTAAATACGGTACTAAAAAACCAAAAGCATAAGGAAAGGGGAGAAAGAGAAATGAGTCGTAAAAACCAAGCGCCTAAGCGCGAAGTATTGCCAGATCCGCTTTACAATTCACAATTAGTTACTCGTCTTATCAACCGCGTTATGCTTGATGGTAAACGTGGTACAGCTGCTTCAATCGTTTACGGTGCTTTTGAGCAAATCAAAGAAGCTACTGGTAACGATGCACTTGAAGTATTTGAAACAGCTATGGAAAACATCATGCCTGTACTTGAAGTACGTGCACGTCGTGTTGGTGGATCTAACTACCAAGTCCCAGTTGAAGTTCGTCCAGAACGTCGTACAACACTTGGACTTCGTTGGTTGGTAACCATCGCTCGCCTTCGTGGTGAACACACAATGCAAGACCGTCTTGCAAAAGAAATCTTGGATGCTGCGAACAACACTGGTGCAGCAGTTAAGAAACGTGAAGACACTCACCGTATGGCTGAAGCTAACCGTGCCTTCGCACACTTCCGTTGGTAATAAAATGATACTAAGAGCGGTAAAGGCCCAAGGCAAAAATAGGAAACTGATGCAGTGTTCCGTGAACACAAAGCAGTTTATCTTTTTTGCACCGGGCCTCGCTCGGGTTCAAATTAGCTAAAACGATTAGTATTAGCTTCAATTCAACTTATCTACAAGTTGAAACCAACAAAAACAAGATAAACATTGAGAACGGGTAGGTCCTGCCTATCCGTTTTTATTAAAATCGTGTTATAATAGAATAGAAATTAAAAATAAATAGGAGAAACAAACCTCATGGCACGCGAATTTTCACTTGAAAAAACTCGTAATATCGGTATCATGGCTCACGTCGATGCCGGTAAAACAACAACTACTGAGCGTATTCTTTACTACACTGGTAAAATCCACAAAATCGGTGAAACTCACGAAGGTGCGTCACAAATGGACTGGATGGAGCAAGAGCAAGAACGTGGTATCACTATCACATCTGCTGCGACAACAGCTCAATGGAATAACCACCGCGTAAACATCATCGACACACCAGGACACGTGGACTTCACAATCGAAGTACAACGTTCTCTTCGTGTATTGGATGGTGCGGTTACTGTTCTTGACTCACAATCAGGTGTTGAGCCTCAAACAGAAACAGTTTGGCGCCAAGCTACTGAATACGGAGTTCCTCGTATTGTATTTGCCAACAAAATGGACAAAATCGGTGCTGACTTCCTTTACTCAGTAAGCACACTTCACGACCGTCTTCAAGCAAACGCACACCCAATCCAATTGCCAATCGGTGCTGAAGATGACTTCCGCGGTATCATCGACTTGATCAAGATGAAAGCTGAAATCTATACTAACGACCTTGGTACAGATATCCTTGAAGAAGATATTCCAGCTGAATACCTTGACCAAGCTCAAGAATACCGTGAAAAATTGGTGGAAGCAGTTGCTGAAACTGATGAAGACTTGATGATGAAATACCTTGAAGGTGAAGAAATCACTAACGAAGAATTGAAAGCTGCTATCCGTAAAGCAACTATCAACGTTGAATTCTTCCCAGTATTGTGTGGTTCTGCCTTCAAGAACAAGGGTGTTCAATTGATGCTTGATGCGGTTATCGACTACCTTCCAAGCCCACTTGATATCCCAGCGATCAAAGGTATCAACCCAGATACAGATGAAGAAGAAACTCGTCCAGCATCTGACGAAGAGCCATTCGCAGCTCTTGCCTTCAAGATCATGACGGACCCATTTGTAGGTCGTTTGACATTCTTCCGTGTATACTCAGGTGTTCTCCAATCAGGTTCTTACGTATTGAACACTTCTAAAGGTAAACGTGAACGTATCGGACGTATCCTTCAAATGCACGCTAACAGCCGTCAAGAAATCGACACTGTTTACTCAGGTGATATCGCTGCTGCCGTTGGTTTGAAAGATACTACAACTGGTGACTCATTGACAGATGAAAAAGCTAAAATCATCCTTGAGTCAATCAACGTTCCAGAACCAGTTATCCAATTGATGGTTGAGCCAAAATCTAAAGCTGACCAAGACAAGATGGGTATCGCCCTTCAAAAATTGGCTGAAGAAGATCCAACATTCCGTGTTGAAACTAACGTTGAAACTGGTGAAACAGTTATCTCTGGTATGGGTGAGCTTCACCTTGACGTCCTTGTTGACCGTATGCGTCGTGAATTCAAAGTTGAAGCGAACGTAGGTGCTCCTCAAGTATCTTACCGTGAAACATTCCGCGCTCCTACTCAAGCACGTGGATTCTTCAAACGTCAGTCTGGTGGTAAAGGTCAATTCGGTGATGTATGGATTGAATTTACTCCAAACGAAGAAGGTAAAGGATTCGAATTCGAAAACGCAATCGTCGGTGGTGTGGTTCCTCGTGAATTTATCCCAGCGGTTGAAAAAGGTTTGGTAGAATCTATGGCTAACGGTGTTCTTGCTGGTTACCCAATGGTTGACGTTAAAGCTAAGCTTTACGATGGTTCATACCACGATGTCGACTCATCTGAAACTGCCTTCAAGATCGCTGCATCTCTTGCACTTAAAGAAGCTGCTAAGACTGCACAACCAGCTATCCTTGAGCCAATGATGCTTGTAACAATCACTGTTCCTGAAGAAAACCTTGGTGATGTTATGGGTCACGTAACTGCTCGTCGTGGACGTGTAGATGGTATGGAAGCTCACGGTAACAGCCAAATCGTTCGTGCTTACGTTCCACTTGCTGAAATGTTTGGTTACGCAACAGTTCTTCGTTCAGCATCACAAGGACGTGGTACTTTCATGATGGTATTCGACCACTACGAAGATGTACCTAAGTCAGTACAAGAAGAAATCATTAAGAAAAACAAAGGTGAAGACTAATCAGTCCTCACTCTAGAAGGAAGTCACTAAGTGACTTCCTTTTTTGTCTTTAACTATTCATTTTCACTGAATATAGTATACAAATTTGGTCGCCAAGTGAGAAAAATACTAATTCTATCCAGAAAGAAAATATTCTAATTTGATAAATTAAAGTAAATAAAGGTTCCTAATTCCGTAGATAACTTAATAAAAATAAGGGAAAAATTCATAAATACACTTTTAGATAGAAAATTCAGAAAATTGACTCTTTTGCCTTGAAAATTTTTGAAAAAATGGTATGATAGTAACAAGCTATTTTTTTAAGAGAAGAGAAAGGGGAATAATGGAGAAAATCAGTTTAGAATCTCCTAAGACGGGGTCGGACCTAGTTTTGGAAACACTTCGGGACTTAGGGATTGATACCATTTTTGGTTATCCTGGTGGTGCGGTCTTACCTTTGTATGATGCGATATACAATTTTAAAGGTATTCGCCACATCTTAGGACGCCATGAGCAAGGTTGTCTTCACGAAGCTGAAGGATATGCCAAATCAACTGGAAAGTTGGGCGTTGCCGTCGTCACGAGTGGGCCGGGAGCAACAAATGCCATTACAGGGATTGCAGATGCCATGAGCGATAGCGTTCCCCTTTTGGTCTTTACAGGTCAGGTTGCGCGAGCTGGAATTGGGAAAGATGCTTTTCAGGAGGCGGACATCGTGGGGATTACCATGCCCATTACCAAGTACAATTACCAAGTTCGTGAGACAGCAGATATTCCCCGTATCATTACGGAAGCTGTTCATATCGCAACGACAGGTCGTCCAGGTCCTGTTGTGATTGACTTGCCAAAGGATGTATCAGCTCTAGAGACAGATTTCATCTATTCACCGGAGGTGAATTTACCAAGTTACCAACCGACGCTTGGACCGAATGACATGCAAATCAAGAAAATCTTGAAGCAATTGTCAAAAGCCAAGAAACCTGTTTTGTTAGCAGGCGGTGGTATCAGCTATGCGGAAGCTTCTAAAGAGCTCAATGAATTTGCTGAACGTTACCAAATTCCAGTAGTCACTAGTCTTTTGGGGCAAGGAACCATTGCAACGAGTCATCCGCTCTTTCTAGGGATGGGAGGAATGCACGGTTCTTTCGCAGCCAATATTGCAATGACGGAAGCGGACTTTATGATTAGTATTGGTTGCCGTTTCGATGACCGCTTGACTGGGAACCCTAAGACCTTCGCGAAGAATGCTAAGGTTGCCCATATCGATGTTGACCCAGCTGAGATTGGTAAGATTATCAGTGCAGATATTCCTGTAGTGGGAGATGCTAAGAAAGCCTTGCAGATGCTACTGGCAGAACCAACTGTTCATAACAATACTGAAAAGTGGATTGAAAAAGTCACCAAGGACAAGAATCGAGTTCGTTCTTATGATAAGAAAGAACGTGTGGTTCAACCTCAGGCTGTCATTGAACGCATCGGTGAGTTGACGCATGGGGATGCTATTGTTGTTACTGACGTTGGACAACACCAAATGTGGACAGCCCAGTATTATCCTTACCAAAATGAGCGTCAGTTAGTCACTTCAGGTGGTTTGGGTACCATGGGATTCGGAGTTCCTGCAGCTATCGGAACCAAGATTGCCAATCCAGAAAAAGAAGTCATCCTTTTTGTCGGTGATGGTGGCTTCCAAATGACCAACCAAGAGCTAGCGATCCTAAACATCTACAAGGTGCCGATTAAGGTTGTCATGTTGAATAACCACTCACTAGGAATGGTTCGTCAGTGGCAGGAATCCTTCTATGAGGGTAGAACTTCTGAGTCAGTCTTTGATACACTTCCTGACTTCCAGTTGATGGCACAGGCTTATGGCATCAAAAACTATAAATTTGATAATCCAGAGACGATAGAGAAGGATCTAGAAGTCATTCTGGAGGATGTGCCCATGTTTATCGAGGTGGATATTTCTCGTAAGGAACAGGTCTTACCGATGGTACCAGCTGGTAAGAGCAATCATGAGATGTTGGGGGTGAAGTTCCATGCGTAGAATGTTAACAGCTAGATTGCAAAACCGTTCAGGAGTTTTGAATCGTTTTACAGGTGTCCTTTCTCGTCGTCAAGTCAATATTGAGAGTATCTCGGTTGGTGCGACAGAGAACCCCAATGTATCTCGTATCACCATCATTATTGATGTAGCATCTCATGATGAAGTAGAGCAAATCATTAAACAGCTCAATCGTCAGATTGATGTGATTCGCATTCGAGATATCACAGATAAACCACACTTGGAAAGAGAAGTTATCTTGGTAAAAGTATCTGCTCCTGCTGAGAAGCGTGCAGAAATCTTGGCCATTATCCAACCTTTCCGTGCAACGGTAGTAGATGTGGCTCCAAGCTCAATCACCATCCAGATGACGGGAAATGCTGAAAAGAGTGAAGCTTTATTACGAGTGATTCGACCATATGGTATTAAAAATATCGCTCGTACGGGTGCAACTGGATTTACCCGCGACTAATACTCTTTGATTTTCATTGAGTATAAAATCCAGTTTAAATTTGTTAAACCAGCCTATAAGGCAATAAAAATAGAAAAGAGAGAAAAACTATGGCAGTTCAAATGGAATACGAAAAAGATGTTAAAGTAGCAGCGCTTGACGGTAAAAAAATCGCCGTAATCGGTTATGGTTCACAAGGACATGCGCATGCGCAAAACTTGCGTGACTCAGGTCGTGATGTCATCATCGGTGTGCGTCCAGGTAAATCTTTTGACAAAGCAAAAGAAGATGGTTTTGACACTTACACAGTAGCAGAAGCAACTAAATTGGCTGACGTTATCATGATCTTGGCACCAGACGAAATCCAACAAGAATTGTACGAAGCAGAAATCGCTCCAAACTTGGAAGCTGGAAATGCTGTTGGATTTGCTCATGGTTTCAATATCCACTTTGAATTTATCAAAGTTCCTGCAGATGTAGATGTCTTCATGTGTGCTCCTAAAGGACCAGGACACTTGGTACGTCGTACTTACGAAGAAGGATTTGGTGTGCCAGCTCTTTACGCAGTTTACCAAGATGCTACAGGAAATGCTAAAAACATTGCTATGGACTGGTGTAAAGGTGTTGGGGCAGCTCGTGTTGGTTTGCTTGAAACAACTTACAAAGAAGAAACTGAAGAAGATTTGTTTGGTGAACAAGCCGTACTTTGTGGTGGTTTGACTGCCCTTATCGAAGCAGGTTTTGAAGTCTTGACAGAAGCAGGCTATGCCCCAGAATTGGCTTACTTTGAAGTTCTTCATGAAATGAAATTGATCGTTGACTTGATCTATGAAGGTGGATTCAAGAAAATGCGTCAATCTATCTCAAACACTGCTGAATACGGTGACTATGTATCAGGTCCACGTGTGATTACTGAGCAAGTTAAAGAAAACATGAAAGCTGTTTTGGCAGATATCCAAAATGGAAAATTTGCAAATGACTTTGTAAATGACTACAAGGCTGGTCGTCCAAAATTAACTGCTTACCGTGAACAAGCAGCTAACCTTGAAATTGAAAAAGTTGGTGCAGAATTGCGTAAAGCAATGCCTTTCGTTGGTAAAAACGACGACGACGCATTCAAAATCTACAATTAATTCTTGTAAAGAGAGACAGAAGGCGAGTTGGGGGTACCTAACTCGTTTTTTATCTTGAAAAGTACTTGAGGAGGAGACAATGCTAAGTGCAAAAGATGTGGTGAAAGCCCACAAAGTTTTGAGTGGTGTAGTAGTTGATACACCACTAGAATATGATCATTATTTATCAGAAAAATACCAAGCAAAGATTTATCTCAAAAAGGAGAATGCGCAACGAGTTCGCTCTTTTAAAATTCGTGGGGCCTATTATGCCATTTCTCAACTATCAAAAGAAGAACGCGAGCGTGGTGTAGTCTGTGCCTCTGCGGGAAATCATGCCCAAGGTGTCGCCTATACTTGTAATGAGATGAAGATTCCTGCAACGATCTTTATGCCCATCACAACACCGCAACAAAAGATTGGGCAGGTTCGCTTTTTCGGTGGAGAGTTTGTGACAATCAAGTTGGTTGGGGATACCTTTGATGCTTCTGCTAAGGCAGCACAAGAATTTACATTAACAGAAAACCGCACCTTCATCGATCCTTTTGATGATGCGCATGTTCAGGCTGGTCAAGGGACTGTAGCCTATGAAATTCTTGAAGAAGCTCGTAAAGAGTCTATTGATTTTGATACAGTACTTGTACCAGTAGGTGGTGGCGGATTGATTGCCGGTGTTTCTACTTATATTAAGGAAACCAACCCGACTATTGAAGTGATCGGGGTAGAAGCCAATGGAGCTCGCTCTATGAAGGCTGCCTTTGAAGCCGGGGGACCAGTTAAACTCAAAGAAATTGATAAGTTTGCTGATGGGATAGCTGTGCAGAAGGTTGGACAATTAACCTATGAAGCGACCCGAAAAAATGTTGAAACGCTGATTGGGGTGGACGAGGGATTGATTTCCGAAACCTTGATTGATCTTTATTCCAAACAAGGTATTGTAGCAGAACCAGCCGGAGCTGCCAGTGTTGCAGCCTTGGAAGTTTTATCAGACTATATCAAAGGCAAGACGATTTGTTGTATCATTTCTGGAGGAAATAACGATATCAACCGTATGCCAGAGATGGAAGAACGTGCCTTGATTTACGATGGAATCAAGCATTACTTTGTAGTGAATTTCCCACAACGTCCAGGAGCTCTACGAGAGTTTGTAAATGACATTTTGGGGCCAAATGATGACATCACTCGTTTTGAATACATCAAACGAGCAAGCAAGGGGACGGGCCCTGTATTGATTGGGGTAGCTCTTGCCAATAAGCATGATTATGCTGGATTGATTCATCGAATGGAAAAGTTTGACCCATCTTATATTAATTTGAATGGGAACGAAACGTTGTATAATATGCTAGTTTAAGCTAAAATAAAATTATTATCATATTATTTGCGTAATAATGATGATGGTGCTATAATGAGGGTGACGAAAGGGGGAGATTCCCATGGTTTTACAAATTTTACTTATTTTATTGTTTTTAGTGGTGATTGCATCAGTGATTATGATTAGTTCTGTGTATGTGGTTCGACAACAATCGGTCGCTATCATAGAACGCTTTGGTAAATACCAAAAGTTGAGCAATAGTGGTATTCATTTACGAGCTCCTTTTGGAATTGATAGGATTGCGGCAAGAGTTCAACTACGCTTGTTGCAAAGTGAGATTGTTGTAGAGACAAAGACGCAAGATAATGTATTTGTAACGATGAATGTAGCAACTCAGTATCGAGTAAATGAAAACAATGTCACAGATGCATATTATAAATTGATGCGTCCAGAAGCCCAAATTAAATCCTATATTGAAGATGCTTTGCGTTCATCTGTACCAAAGCTAACCCTAGATGAGTTGTTTGAGAAGAAGGATGAAATCGCCTTAGAAGTTCAAAAACAAGTGGCTGAAGAAATGTCTACGTATGGGTATATCATTGTCAAAACGCTGATTACTAAGGTTGAACCTGATGCTGAAGTAAAACAATCAATGAATGAAATTAACGCGGCTCAACGTAAGAGAGTTGCGGCGCAAGAGCTTGCTGAAGCAGATAAGATTAAAATCGTGACCGCAGCAGAAGCTGAAGCAGAAAAAGATCGCCTACATGGTGTAGGGATTGCAGAGCAGCGTAAAGCAATTGTTGACGGACTAGCTGATTCTATCCAAGAGTTAAAGGGAGCCAATGTTGAGCTAACTGAAGAACAAATCATGTCTATCCTATTAACGAACCAGTATTTAGATACGTTGAATAATTTTGCAGATAAAGAGGGTAATAATACAATCTTCCTACCAGCGAATCCTAATGGAGTCGAGGACATAAGAACTCATATATTATCGGCTTTAAAAGCCAAATAAAAATATGCAGAATAATATAGTTACGACGTATATATGTTTTTTTATTGACAAATGAAATAAAAACGTATACAATTAAGTATTGTAAAGAATAATTTAGGAGAAGAACATGGCTAAGTCGAACTTTGAAAAAGTAGAAGCAGTTGTTGGCTGGGTTCGTGATAAGAAAATCACAGGCTACCGTATCTCTAAAGAAACGAATGCGCGTGAAATGTCTATCATTGCTCTAGCACAAGGACGCGCAAAAGTTAAAAATATTTCATTTGAAACAGCTCTTGGTTTAATCGATTTCTATGAAAAAAATCATGAAAAATTTGAAGATTAAACTGTGGTCACAGGCAGATTCCTGAATCGAGTCTGCCTTTTCTTTACAATTACAAATTAAAAAGACTGCATTCTTTATGCAGTCTTTGTTTATTAGCTGAGATAGCGTTGAAGAAATTCTTTTGTCCGTTCTTCTTTAGGGTTCGTGAAGAGTTCTTCTGGTTTGCCTTCTTCAGCAATGACGCCCTTATCCATAAAGATGACACGGTGAGAGACATCGCGAGCGAACTCCATTTCGTGGGTTACGACGATCATGGTCAAGCCTTCTTGAGCCAAATCCTGCATAATTTTGAGGACTTCTCCGACCATTTCAGGGTCAAGGGCAGATGTTGGTTCGTCGAAGAGAATGGCGTCAGGATTCATGGAGAGGGCGCGGGCGATAGCCACGCGTTGTTTTTGTCCCCCTGAGAGTTGTTTGGGCTTGGCTTGCCAGTAACGTTCTCCCATACCGACTTTTTCGAGATTCTCTTTGGCAATTTTCTCAGCTTCAGAGTGGTCGCGTTTGAGTACAGTCGTTTGAGCAACGATCGTATTTTCAAGGACATTCAGATTTTCAAAGAGATTGAAAGATTGGAAAACCATACCGAGTTTTTCACGATAATGGGTGAGGTTATAGCCTTTTTCTAAGACATTTTCTCCTCGATAGAGAATCTCTCCCTCTGTAGGTGTCTCTAGTAAATTAATCGAACGAAGGAAGGTTGATTTTCCGCTTCCTGAGCTCCCGATGATGGAAATAACCTCTCCTTTATGGACGGCGAGAGAAATGTCTTTTAGCACTTCGTTTTGCCCATATGATTTTTTGAGGTGTTTGATTTCAAGGATTGGTTGTGTCATTTTTTCAAATCCTCCGTTTGCATTTGGTTAGCACCTGTAGTGTAAGTATCCATGTCCATACGACGCTCGATGAAGCGTAGGATACGGGTCACAGTAAAGGTGAGGACAAAGTAAATCACGGCGATGATGGTAAAGGTCTGGAAGTATTGATAGGTTTGTGTTGCTACAGTATTTCCTGAGAAATAAAGCTCAACAACTGAAATAACGTTCAATACAGAGGTATCTTTGATATTGATGACAAACTCATTACCAGTAGCAGGTAGAATATTACGGACAACCTGAGGCAGGACAATCTTACGCATGGTTTGATTGTGGGTCATACCAAGAGCAGTTGCAGCTTCAAACTGTCCTTTGTCAACTGCTAGAATACCACCACGAACGATCTCTGTCATGTAGGCACCCGTGTTGATTGAGACGATGAAGATAGCGGCTAGTGTGCGGTCAAGATTGATACCGAAAGCTTGGGCAGTTCCATAGTAGATAACCATAGATTGAACAATCATCGGTGTACCACGGAAGATCTCGATATAGACATTGAGAATCCAACCGACTAGTTTCTGTAGGGCGTACATTGCCTTGTTCTCAGATAGTGGAGCGGTACGGAAGACCCCGATCGCAAGTCCGATAAGGAGACCTGTGATGGTTCCGATAATGGAGATTAAGAGTGTGATACCAGCACCACGCAAGAGTTGTTGCCAGTTCTCAGAAAGAATCTTAGCGACTTGGCTAAAGAAACTACTTTCTTCCTCTGTTGTTGTAGACTCCACAGGTTGCTCTTTGATCATACGATCCATGAGGGCTACTTGTTCATCCTTAGAGATGTTTTCGATACTGGCATTGATTTGGCTGATGCGGCTGTCATCTTTACGAAGTCCAATGGCAATAGCTGTATCTTCTTCGCCAGTTTTGAAACCTGGTTGAGGTTGGATCATTTTGAACTTAGCGTTAGCAGACTCAGCGGTCATTGCTTCAGGTCGTTCAGAAACATAGGCATCAATAACACCAGCTTCCAGAGCTTGACGCATTTGGGCGAAGTCACCCATAGCTGTTTCTTTTTTGGCACCTGGAATTTGGGAAATCAGGTCATAAAGATAAACACCTTGTTGAGACGTGATTTTTGCTCCGCTAAAGTCTTCCAAAGATTTGGCATTCGCATAGGCAGAGTCCTTTTTGACCAATAGAACCGGTTCGCTAGTATAGTAACTGCTTGAAAAAGCAATTTCTTGTTTGCGTTCAGCAGTTGGGCTCATACCGGCAATGATCATATCAATTTTGCCAGAAGTAAGGGCTGGAACAAGTCCTTCCCATTTGGTTTTTACGACCAAAGGTTCTTTGCCTAAGTCTTTGGCAATCTTTTTAGCGATTTGGACATCGTAGCCATTGGCATATTGGTTGGTACCGTCAATTTTGACAGCGCCGTTACTATCGTCGTCTTGAGTCCAGTTGAAGGGAGCGTAAGCTGCCTCCATCCCGATGCGTAAATATTCGTCGGCTTGGACTTGGCTAACTAGTCCTAAGGTAAGGGCTAGGCTAGCAAGGATAGATAAGCATAATTTTTTCATGTTTTCTCCTATTTCTAGTCTAAAAATGACTCTCTCTATTGTATCTAAAAATAGTGAGATTTTCAATACAAGTAAGCCTTTACTTATAAAAAATGATATAATGGTAAAAAGATTGAAAGGGAACTGATTATGAAAAAAAGATGGCTGTTGGCTTTGGTATTTACTTATTTATTATTTATCCCGAGCTTGGTTTTTGCAGTAGACTTTGATATCTTATCCTATCAGGGGGATTTGAATATTCATGCAGATAATACTGCAATTTTTAAGGAAACAATTACCTACCGCTTTGGAGACGATTATAATGGTCAGTTGGTTGGACTAGGGAAAGCTGGGAAAATGCCAGAAGGATTTGACATTGATTCCGATCCGACCGTTCAGGTCTCTAAAAATGGAAGAATTGTTCAAAATGCTTCCTTCTATACTATGGAGGAAGAGGACGGCTACAAGGTAAAAATTTACAATGCTGGATATGCCGGAGATACTGTTCGGGTAACGGTTACCTGGAAACTAACAAACCTTCTCTTCTTATATAAGGACATTGCAGAGCTAAATTGGCAACCCTTGACCGATAGTACTGGAGACATCAAAGAGATTGAGTTTAAGGTCAGCTCTGATACTCCAGCAGAGAAACTCTATTTTCATGCAGGCCAACTCCTAAGGGACTCTAGTGTTGAAAAAGTAAATAATCTCTATCATGTCAAAATGAAAGACCTTCCGAGAAAGCGACAAATCGAATTACACGCATACTGGCCTAGAAGTGCTTTTGCAGAAGCTCCAGATCAAGGATTAGAGGAAGAACGTTTAACCGATTTTAACCGGATTGAAAGCAATATAGCAACAGAAAAAGCGCAAAGTGAGATAATGATGAAATGGGTGTTCCCCGTCATTTTTATGAGCCTCTTACTTTTAGTTCCTCTCTTCTATAGGATGTTTCGTCAGAGTACAAGCATTAAAAAGGTCTTTCCAAAAGATCATCGACTCTACGAACCACCGATGGATTTGCCTCCGATGGTTTTAGCAGAAGCAGTGTATTCAACCTCCTTAGAGGAAGTCAATCCCCTAAACAAATCAGGGTTTGGTAAATTTACTTTTGAACGTTTGATTCAGGCAACCTTGTTGGATTTAGTAGATAGAGGTCATTTATCTATTTTCCAAGGTGATGAGGAACCTTATTTACGAATTATTAGTGAAAAAGGCTTATCAAATTTTGAGAAGGAATGCCTGCGCATGACTTTGTCAAATAAGAAAGAATTGGCTATTTCAGAGCTCTTCCCTGATTACCAAGTTTCATCTTCCCTTTACCGTGGTGCCAAAGAGTCAGATGAAAAACATATCCGAGAAACAGGCTCGCGTCTCAAACGCTCCTTTGAAGGAAGACTTCAACGCATTCAGTCTTGTGTCAAGGATAAGGTCCATGTACTTCGTATCCCAAGCTACTATCGTCCCTTGACAAGTGAGGAACGCCGCCTTGCTCTCGGGATGCGAGTTTGTTCAGCCATAACAGCTCTAGGTGGACTGCTATTCTTTTACTATAGCTGGCAAACACATGGTTTCTTTTCGATCCCATTTCTACTCTTAGGATTGACAGGATTAGGGGCTAGTTTCTGGGTTTATCTTGCCACGCGAGGAGCCTATCGCGATGGAGTTCTAACAGAGGAAGGAGCGGAGATCTTCTATCTCTGGACGAGTTTTGAAAATATGCTTCGGGACATCGCTCATCTGGATCAGACCGAGCTAGAGAGCATCGTCCTTTGGAACCGTCTACTGGTCTATGCGACTCTCTTTGGTTATGCCAAGAAGGTAAGCAAGTTAATGAAAGTCCGCCATATTCAGCTTGAAAATCCAGATTTGAATCTTTATGTAGCCTATGGTTGGCACTCACAGTTCTACACCTCAACTGCACAAATCAAGCAATATACTGCTGTCGCAAATACAGCTAGCAATTACTCTGTATCTTCTGGAAGTGGTTCTTCAGGTGGAGGATTCTCAGGAGGCGGAGGCGGTGGTAGCATCGGCGCCTTCTAAAAAATCTATCGCAACATCTGAAATTATGTTATAATAGAGGACAGAAAAAGGAGTAATGTATGTATTTTATTGAAATTTTGAAGTCAATCTTTTTTGGGATTGTTGAAGGAATTACGGAATGGTTGCCCATTTCAAGTACTGGCCACTTGATCTTGGTTGAAGAATTTGTACAATACAAGGACCAGAATGAAGCCTTCATGTCCATGTTTAATGTTGTCATTCAGCTTGGTGCCATTTTAGCAGTTATGGTCATTTACTTTAACAAGCTTAACCCTTTCAAACCTGGTAAAACTAAGGTAGAAGTTCGTAGAACTTGGCAATTGTGGTCAAAAGTCTTCGTTGCGACCTTGCCTTTGCTATTGGTTTTTAAATTAGATGATTGGTTTGATGCCAACTTCCATAACATGGTTTCAGTTGCAATCATGTTGATTATCTATGGTGTTGCCTTTATCTACCTTGAAAAACGAAATAAGGCGCAAGCCATTGAACCAACAGTGACAGAGCTAGACAAGTTGCCCTATAAAACAGCCCTTTACATTGGGCTCTTCCAAGTCCTCGCCCTCTTTCCAGGAACGAGCCGTTCAGGTGCGACGATTGTTGGTGGTTTGTTAAATGGAACGAGCCGCTCTGTCGTAACAGAGTTTACCTTCTATCTCGGAATTCCTGTCATGTTCGGAGCTAGTGCTTTAAAGATTTTCAAATTTATCAAAGCAGGTCAACTCTTGAGTTTTGGACAACTGTTCTTACTCTTGGTTGCCATGGGTGTTGCCTTTGCGGTCAGCATGGTTGCCATTCGTTTCTTGACCAGCTATGTGAAGAAACACGACTTTACACTCTTTGGTAAATACCGTATCGTACTCGGCAGTGTCTTGTTGCTCTATAGTTTTGTGCGTTTGTTTGTATAAGTTAAAAATAAAATAGGATAGTTCGCCAAAAAATCATTCGGGGAACTATCCTATTTTTTTATAATCGTTTAGTTTATTTTTTTCACCTTATTATGTCGCCTTGTCCTACGTTTATCCAAGGCTTTAAAAGTAAACGAAAAGGTTGTATTTAATTTGATTGACTTAAAATTTCTTGGATCAAAGATTCATCAAAAATATCTAAGCCAATGGATTGAAGCATAAATTGTAAAAAATAGATACGATCAACTATTTTTTCGGAAGAATTTTCAAAAATACTCCCTTCTACCCAAAAGTTAGTCAAAAGCAAGATTGTCTCGGCCGTTTCATTAGGGAAGGGGATAGGTTGGATGGACTGATCTTCTATTCCTTTTTTTATAATATCTGCAATAAGGGGAGTTCCTATACGCAGATTATAACGGATAATAGTCAGCATGAACTCCGCATCAAGAGGCGCGTGATTCAACATTTCGTAGTTAGTTTTCTGACTTTTCAAACTAAACTGAAAGGTTTCTTTGAGCTGTTCTCTTCCAGTTAAATGACTGGTGGATTCAAGCCAGTCTACCAATTCCTTTTCCATCAATTGATAACGCTGTTTTAAAACTGCAAAAAAAATTTCATCCTTTGATTGAAAATGGTGATAAATGGCTCCTTTTGAAATGCTAGCTGTTTGCGCTATGTTTTGTACACTTGTTTTTTCATAGCCGTTGTGAATAAAGAGCTGTGTAGCAGTTGATAAAATTTTTTCAATCATTGCTTGAGATTTTTCTGTTTTTGCGACCATTGAGTTCCTTCTCTCTGTTTTATTAAATTTATTTTATCAAAAAAAGAAGAAAAGGTAATATTTGAGCAGTCTAATAAGCCTCCTTCCTTAAGAAAATCACTCTACTTTTTTAATTTTGCTTCTATACGTTTGATGTGATACAAGTTTGAGAGAACTGTAATCCCACCAATGGTCATTATTCCTAAACCATTCAAAGGACTAAACAAAGTAGTGATGAGCCCACCAGTAAGTGTGGCATATCCACATTTCACTCCCAAACGAGAATGTCGGATACCGCTCTCTCCTTGTGTTAATCTGTAAAGCTGTTCTTTTTGTAGTTTTTTTTGCTTTTGAATGACTTCGTGATGGCGTATTTGTTGTTGACGTACTCGTTGATTTTGTTTTGCAATAGAATCGATTGTTTTTTCTAGCATAGTTTTTTTCATGTTAAGTCCTTTCTTTCAAAAACCGACTGGACGGTATTTTTTATATTTTCTAGTTTAACAAATAAAAATGAAGGTGTCAATACCTACTACTTATGAAAAAAAGTGTTTTTTACTAGGAACTATTTGAAATCTGTCTCACATTTTTAGTTTTAAGTGTTGGAGTTAATACTTACTTAAAACCAACTGCTCCTTTTCATTAATAAACTGTCAAAAAAAATTGTAGTCCAAGTATATGCGTGGGAATGTTCCTTGAAAATTATAGCACATATCCTAGTACAAATGCGGTAGGACATCAAACTAAACTATATTTCTCAAAAGCATTCAGTTTTCTAATAAAAGAGAGGGAATAAGAGGAAGAGGTTTTCTTGAATTAGGAATTATTAGAGTCTAAAAGGGGAATCATACTAATACAGCCTGCCGAATGCTGGTCAGCAATTTAAGATAGTACCTCAGACTGTTTTAGTGGTTAGCTACCACGCTCTAAGAATTATTTTTAAAACAGAATGAGGCTGAAACACTTTTGTTCCAACCTCATTTGATTTAAACCAATTCCCTCCCTCGAGGATTTAAAATCCTGTCACCGTAATTCCTAGTAAACGGATACCTTTCTCTTTTTCAGCTAGTTCTTCGTAGAGTTGAAGGGCAGTTTGAGAAATCTGACTAGCGTCCTGTGTTGCTTGTGGGAGGCTTTTTCGTCTAGTTAGAGTAGAGAAGTCAGCATATCGTATTTTTAGGATAATGATTTTTCCAGCTTTGTCCTGTTTACTGAGATTGAGAGCTACCTTTTCGGAGAGTAGAGTCAGCTCTTTTTTGATGTCTTCTTCTACTTGTAGGATCTTTCCATAGGTTTTTTCCTTGCCAATGGACTTACGAATGCGGTCGGGCTTGACCGGTGAGTTATGAATACCTCTTGCCTTTCGATAAAGGTCAAAACCGAGTCTGCCGAACCGATCGATTAAAGTGACTTCTGAGACGTCCAATAAGTCCGCACCAGTATAAATGCCCATTTCATGAAGACGTTCAACTGTTTTTTTGCCCACACCATGGAATTTAGCAATGTCCATTTGTTTGAGAAAATCCTCAGCCTGATCTGGGAGAATCACTGTCAAACCATGCGGTTTTCGATAGTCACTAGCCATTTTAGCTAAGAATTTGTTATAAGAAACGCCTGCAGAAGCAGTCAGGTGCAGTTCCTGCCATATATCCTCTTGGATGAGGCGGGCTATTTTGACAGCAGACTTGATACCGAGTTTATTTTCCGTCACATCTAAGTATGCCTCGTCGATACTCATAGGTTCAATCAAATCAGTGTAGCGTTTAAAAATAGCTCGAATCTCAAGTCCCACAGCCTTGTATTTTTCATAATTTCCAGAGATAAAGATAGCTTGGGGACAGCGCTCATAAGCTTCTTTAGAGCTCATGGCCGAATGAACACCAAAAGCTCGCGCCTCATAGCTACAGGTAGAAACGACACCACGCCCACCTGTTTGTCTGGGATCACTTCCGATGATAACAGGTTTGCCCTTTAACTTGGGATTATCTCTGATTTCCACCGCAGCAAAAAAGGCATCCATGTCGATATGGATGATTTTTCTGGACAGATCATTTATCAATGGAAATATGAGCATCCCAATCCCTTTCTAGTGTCATTTTCTATTTATTATACCCTTTTTTCTGAAAAAATGGGAAAGTTCAACCTGACTTTCAAAAATATAATACAGATTAGAGTAAAAAAGAGACTGTATTATAAAAGAAAGCGTCTAAAATACCGATTTTCTCTTGTTGAAATCGGTTACTGTATGGTATACTTGTCTCAAGAATGTAACAGATGACTGTTACTAGAAAAAAGAGGACATTAACATGGTTGTTAAGACAGTTGTTGAAGCACAAGATATTTTTGATAAAGCTTGGGAAGGCTTCAAAGGCGTAGATTGGAAAGAAAAAGCAAGTATTTCTCGCTTCGTTCAAGCTAACTACACACCTTACGATGGAGATGAAAGTTTCCTTGCTGGACCAACAGAACGTTCACTTCATATCAAAAAAATCGTAGAAGAAACAAAAGCACACTACGAAGAAACTCGTTTCCCAATGGACACTCGTCCAACATCTATTGCTGATATTCCAGCAGGATTTATCGATAAAGAAAACGAATTGATCTTCGGTATCCAAAACGATGAACTCTTCAAATTGAACTTCATGCCAAAAGGTGGTATCCGTATGGCTGAAACTACTTTGAAAGAAAATGGATACGAACCAGATCCAGCTGTTCACGAAATCTTCACTAAATACGTAACAACAGTTAACGACGGTATCTTCCGTGCCTATACTTCAAACATCCGTCGCGCTCGTCACGCTCACACTGTAACTGGTCTTCCAGATGCCTACTCACGTGGACGTATCATCGGTGTTTACGCACGTCTTGCTCTTTACGGTGCAGACTACTTGATGCAAGAAAAAGTAAACGACTGGAATGCGATCAAAGAAATCGATGAAGAAACAATCCGTCTTCGTGAAGAAGTAAACCTTCAGTACCAAGCATTGCAACAAGTTGTTCGCTTGGGTGACCTTTACGGAGTTGATGTCCGCAAACCAGCGATGAACACGAAAGAAGCAATCCAATGGGTTAACATCGCCTTCATGGCTGTCTGCCGTGTTATCAACGGTGCTGCAACATCTCTAGGACGTGTGCCAATCGTATTGGATATCTTTGCAGAACGTGACCTTGCTCGTGGTACATTTACTGAATCAGAAATCCAAGAGTTCGTTGATGATTTCGTTATGAAACTTCGTACAGTTAAATTTGCTCGTACAAAAGCTTATGACCAATTGTACTCAGGTGACCCAACCTTCATCACAACTTCTATGGCTGGTATGGGTAACGACGGTCGTCACCGTGTTACTAAGATGGACTACCGTTTCTTGAACACTCTTGACAACATCGGTAACTCTCCAGAGCCAAACTTGACAGTTCTTTGGACTGACAAATTGCCATACAACTTCCGTCGCTACTGTATGCACATGAGCCACAAACACTCTTCTATTCAATACGAAGGTGTAACAACAATGGCTAAAGACGGATACGGAGAAATGAGCTGTATCTCATGCTGTGTGTCACCACTTGACCCAGAAAACGAAGATCAACGCCACAACATCCAGTACTTCGGTGCTCGTGTAAATGTTCTTAAAGCCCTTCTTACTGGTTTGAATGGTGGTTACGACGATGTTCACAAAGACTACAAAGTATTTGACATCGATCCTATCCGTGACGAAGTTCTTGAATTCGAATCAGTTAAAGCGAACTTTGAAAAATCTCTTGACTGGTTGACTGACACTTATGTAGATGCTTTGAACATCATCCACTACATGACTGACAAGTACAACTACGAAGCTGTTCAAATGGCCTTCTTGCCAACTAAACAACGTGCTAACATGGGATTCGGTATCTGTGGATTTGCTAACACTGTTGATACATTGTCAGCTATTAAATACGCTACCGTTAAACCAATCCGTGACGAAAATGGCTACATCTACGATTATGAAACAATCGGTGAATACCCACGTTGGGGTGAAGATGACCCACGTTCAAACGAATTGGCAGAATGGTTGATCGAAGCTTACACAACTCGTCTACGTAGCCACAAACTATACAAAGACGCAGAAGCTACAGTATCACTTTTGACAATCACATCTAACGTTGCTTACTCTAAACAAACCGGTAACTCACCAGTCCACAAAGGTGTGTACCTCAACGAAGATGGTTCTGTGAACTTGTCTAAACTTGAATTCTTCTCACCAGGTGCTAACCCATCTAACAAAGCTAAAGGTGGATGGTTGCAAAACTTGAATTCACTTGCTAGCCTAGACTTTGGTTACGCAGCTGACGGTATCTCATTGACAACTCAAGTTTCTCCACGTGCTCTTGGTAAAACTCGTGACGAACAAGTGGACAACTTGGTAACAATCCTTGATGGTTACTTCGAAAACGGTGGACAACACGTTAACTTGAACGTTATGGACTTGAACGATGTTTACGAAAAGATCATGTCAGGTGAAGACGTTATTGTACGTATCTCTGGATACTGTGTAAACACTAAATACCTCACTCCAGAACAAAAAACTGAATTGACACAACGTGTCTTCCACGAAGTTCTTTCAATGGATGACGCATTGAGCTAAGATTCAATTAGAATAATAAGAAAGCCAGTCAAAATGACTGGCTTTTTACTATAATATCAAAGATTGCCCTAATTGCAGATACAACATATACTAAGCTATTTATATCAGTTTGCCGATATAAATAGCTCAAAACTGAATGGCTAGGTTATAGAATGGTGCAAATACGTGTATTTTTAAGTTAATATACTTGAATAGATTGTATTGAAATGTTATAATATATCAGATAAATTCTAATTAGTGATAGAGGTTGTCAGAATGGCATGTTTTAATCTCACAAGGGGATTAAAAATAGAAATTTCATATAGAAAAGAGAGAAAGAGATGTCGAAAAGCAAAACGTCAAGAATGCTATCTAAATTTTCTGCGTTAGCTTTTGCTATTTTAGGTCTAGCGTCTGTTTTGATAGGTGTTGTTAGAGCAGATAATCCGGTCTCAAAAGAATTGACACAAGTGATTACAGGTATTGATCTGTTAGATGCTTCAGATACTAAGCAGAATGTGACTTCGGAAGGAGATTTCTCGCTTCGTACGAATTTAGCATATAAGCTTCGTGTAACGTTTGATCTCAAGCAGTACAATGAGAACTTGAATAACGGGGATTATTTTACTTTTGATATTCCGGCTCCCATGACGGTTTATAATGGTAATCAGGAGTTGATTGATCCGGTTACTCAAGTAGCTATAGGAGAGGCAGTAGTCACATCAAATGGTAATGACCAAGGTGGCAAGGCAAAGATAACCTTGAAGAACCTGGATAAATACTTGGCTAAAACTGGAGGAGACAAAGTAAAGGATGTATCTGGTAACTTTTCTGCATCATTTAGATTTTTAAAGGATCAAAATAAAACTCCAATTAATTTTAATTCTTCTTCACTGAAGCAAGAAATTAACCATATTTATACTTCAAAAACGATTTCAGGTCCTAAAGTTGGGACTGAGAACTATGCAAAGGCAGGGGGTCAAGCATCACGTGACAATTGGACTTCTGAAAAATTAGCAGCTATTGGATCAGTTAGCAAAGGAGATGCTGTTTCAAACTGGCGTGTACGTGTGAATACGGAAAAACAAGATTTTGGACAAAACATTGTACTACACGATACGATTCCAAACGACGATACATCCTATACTCCTGCTCAATACATACCAGAAACTTTGAGAGTTTACAGGGCGGATATTACAGGTGGAACGTCCGCTGTTCCTGATGATGCTGTATTATTATCTGAGGGGAAAGAATATACTGTTGCTTGGAATGAAAACTATACTTCATTCGATATAACCTTTAAAGATGGAACGACATCTTACTTTGTTACTTATAATACAACAACTCCAAATAATGGTACTAAAGTAGCAAATATCGCCGCCTTGTCTCTAGCAGACGGAACAAAACTGGCTCAAAATACAAGTCGTCCAGGAGCTCTTAGCATGAAAGCAGAAGCGACTTCCTTGATTTCAGGGACTATCGTGGCTTCTACAGCTTACCAAATTAAGATCCGTAAGACTGATGCCTTTACTCTTGAACCTGTTCAAGGAGCAGTTTATACTGTAACGGCAGCAGATGATGCAAGTGAAACAACAGAAGTGACTACAAATGAAAAAGGAGTAGCACTGACTAGAACTTATGATCAGAAATGGAAAGGTAAAACTTTCAAGATTAAAGAGAAGACAGCTCCAGCTGGCTATAAGCTAGATGAGAAAGAGTATACAGTTAAACTCGGAGCAGCAGGTTCTACTATTAATCTTAAAGATGAACCAGTTCCAGCTGTATTCAATGTGACTGCTAAGAAAGTGGTAGAAGGTCGTACAGATAAACTTCCTAAAGCAGATGAGTTTACTTTCAACCTATACACAGCAGAGAACTTGAAGACTCCAGTAGCTACAGCGAAATCAAAAGCTGACGGAACGATTACCTTTGAGAATATCGAGTTGAAAGGTGCAGGAACTTATCACTACATCATCAAAGAAGATACTTCAAAAGCAATCGATGGTATCACATTTGATGAGGAAGGCAAGGAAGTTACTGTAACAGCAACATTCCAAGGTGGCGTATTGAAAGCTTCTGTTACTTCAGCAGAGCCAACTTTCACTAACACATATAAAGCCGCTGAAACAAAAGCGATTATCAAAGCAACTAAGAAGATTACAGGTAAAGAACTTGTAGCTGATGCTTATACTTTCGAATTGAAAGAAAAAGATACAGATAAAGTTGTAGCTACTGCTAAGAACGCTGCTTCAGGCGAAGTTGTCTTCAACGTCAACTACACAGAAGCAGGCGAGCACACTTACACGATTACTGAGAAACCAGGAACAGAATCAGGTGTGACTTACTCAACTGAATCTTACACAGTTAAAGTGAATGTAGTAGATAACGGTCAAGGTCAATTGGTTGCGACTGTAGATGAAGCAGAACGTGTCTTCACTAACACATATAAAGCCGCTTCAACAGATGCGACAATCAAAGCAACTAAGAAGATTACAGGTAAAGAACTTGTAGCTGATGCTTATACTT